>JBFRWL010000198.1:0-16946 GCA_051439565.1 Prochloraceae cyanobacterium | reverse complement strand
AAGGAGAATATCGAGGAGAAACTACTCCAGTAGGCAGTTTTCCTCCTAATGCCTTTGGTTTGTACGATATGCACGGAAATGTCTGGGAATGGTGCGCCGATATTTGGCATGACAACTACTCGGGAGCACCTAGTAATGGCAGTGCCTGGATAATTGGCGGTAAAGATAATTGTTCTTCTCTACGGGGTGGTTCTTGGTAAGACTATCCTGAGTACTGTCGTTGTGCTTACCGCGACTTCCTCGATCGATCGAAGCACGTCAAGATTGTCTACATTGTCGGGTTGCAGGTGTTGTGCGATTTTGATGCTAGATAATTAATTTACTAAAGCTGTTTTTGAGAATGGGTATTAGGCTTTGTTTAGGTTTAAGCCTTAGAAAATTTATCCTGATTATTGCAAATAATTCTTATTTAAATGCTATAGTTGATAATAATATTTTTATAAATCCTCGCTCAAAGATTAGAAATAGTAAAAGTTTTGGGGCAAGCCGATGTTAAGACCCTCTACATCCCAAATTAACAAATTTCATTTGGTCGCTCAGCTATTGGGCTGGGTTATTTCCCAGAAAGGTCAAATCAAGTACTTAAGGGTAGTTAGAAAACAACAACAATACTCGATTAAGGTACCCAAAAGAATTCGCGATCGCCTTGACCCTATTATTCAACCAAAATGTTGGCTTGAAATTAAAGGAAAGATTAAATTACATCAAAAAAACAAGTCATTTCAATTCCAAGCGACAGTAGTTAATATAGTTACTCCTGATTTTGTCTGTTCTGAGTCGAGCGATGATTGCTTAAAAGTGAGTTTCACTGGGAGCGATAGTATGGATTATGATTCAGCCAGTTGTGAGGGTTCAAATGCTCAAATTTGTTATTGGCTAGAAGAAGGTTTATGCGAGCATTTTCGTCTGCGAAGTAATTTCCGAATGGGGAAACTCTCTCGAAAGTCAACAGGGAATACTTAAGTAGGTGGGTCAAATTAATTAGAAAATGGTTGAGAGAGGGGTTAGAGGTCAGAGGTCAGAAGTCAGAAGTAACAACAAACAGCTAACAGCTAACTCCTTGTTCCCGTTTCTATTGCCGACTTCTGCAAGAAGTTTAAGACTTGACAAATTTTTCACTCTAAGTTTTTTGAGAATTATTTGGATTTTGATACGCACTAGCTGAGTCAATTGAGCGAAGCAAGTCGGTTAAAGCAGTTTTAAAAAAGCAATTAAGACAAAATAAAGATATTATCAAGCAAAAATTTATATTTGCTCTATATTGCTTGCTTTAGTAAAGTATATGCTTATTTTACTTCTATTTTCTTTTCAGAAGTACTGCCAAATAACTAATAATATTTATGAGTTAGCTGACTTTGATAGACATATCCCCGTTAAGTCTCTTGAAAATTGTTTTTCAGGAAATAAGTGATTTAGGGGTTTGAGGAGAACAAGACCAGCTCTTGAGGAGTTTCCTAGTTGCTCGCTAGACGATTTTAGTTAGCAATTAGTAGGCGATCGCTAATGGGATTAAAGCCGTAAGTAATTATCGATCGAGCTGTAATCCTGATATTTGAGAACTCTCATGAATCTCTAGAGATTATGCATGTCATCACGTTTTCTGTAATTAATTGTTTTTTCTCTAGTAATAATTCTCAATTAATTAACAAAAATTATAAAAATATTTAACCCCCAAAAATATATATAACCTCAATAAAATAATTAGTAATTATTGACTCTCTTAGATTATAATTAATTATTTTTATACTCAGAAAGCTTACTGGACAAGCATTATACGCTTAATGAGATTATTTTTTATTTAATAAAAAGGTTACAAACTATTGCAAATACGATTTTTTTTAGCCTATGAAATTATTATAAAAGTAAGAGGTTTTAACCTCTTGTTAACCTAAGCTTAACTAGGGTTTTTGGTCGGAAAAGAAAGAGAACAATCTATCTGGGCCAACAAACAGGAGTAGTGGCTAATAGCAAATCATAGGTTGAACGGGCAGCACTGATGGAGGAGTTAGTTATGGTGGCGGCATTAGCACAAGTAAAAACGATCGGACCGAAGAAACAATTAGCAGTTGTTAAGAGCATAGCGCCTGACTCTAACCTTGGCGATGAACGGCACCACCTCAAAGAACATCTGCGAGTTTCCTATAGCATAGTCCATAGCACTCCAGGAAGGGTGCGGTTTCGGGTGTCTCGTCTGGTCTGGGACGATCACTATGCCCATCGCTTGCAAGTGTTGCTAGAAGCAGCACCTCAGGTCACAAAAGTGAGAGTGAAGCCAGCGGCTATGTCTGTTACGGTCAAATATCAAACCAGAAAAGTTGGGGACGAAGAAATACTTCTCCACCTGCAGAATCTGATTCAGCTAGCTACTACCGCCATTGTCCCAGCCACTTCCGAAGCAGACAACGCACAATCAAAAAGCTCTTGGTCTGATTTGAAGTTTCCTGCTTTAGCCACCTTCCTCACTTTACTAGCCGGACCATTGGGATTGCCAATTCCAGCCGCCCTACTCTGGGGAACCGTCGCTACTGCTAGCGCCCCAGTTGCCAAAAGAGCCCTCGACAGTATTTGGCAAGACAAACGCCTAAATATCGACTGCCTCGACTTAATGGCTCTTACCCTCACTAGCCTACAGGGAAACCTGCTCACCCCATCGATGATTTTGGTACTGCATGAAATGGGGGATCTCATTCGCGAGCGCACCGCTCGTCAATCGAGCAGCCAAACTTTAGACCTTCTCGATTCCCTGAGCCAATATGCCTGGGTAGAGCACAACGGCACTGAAGAGCAAATTCCGATCGAACAAGTCAATCCAGGCGAACTCGTTATTGTTTACCCAGGCGAGCAAATTCCAGTTGACGGTAAGATCGTGGGGGGCAAAGCCTTAATCGATCAGCAAAAACTCACTGGCGAATCTATGCCAGTAACACGAGAAGTTGGACAATCAGTCTATGCTTCTACTCTGGTTCGTTCCGGACAATTACGCATTCTAACCGAGCACACTGGTTCGGATACTCGCGCTGGACAGAGCATTAAGCTAGTGCAGGATGCTCCCGTTTACGATACCCGCATGGAAAACTACGCGGCTCAACTAGCTGAAAAAGCTATCTTACCAGCTTTATTCTTCTCCGGTGGAGTCTTACTTACCACTGGTAGTATGGCTAGAGCTGCCTCGATCCTCACCCTCGACTTTATGACTGGCATTCGCGTTTCTATGCCCACCACTGTCTTGGCATCGATGACTGCAGCAGCCAAGCGCGGCATCCTGATCCGTAGCGGACGCAGCTTGGAAAAATTGGCAGAGGTAGATACAGTTGTATTTGACAAAACTGGTACCCTCACACAAGGAGATGTAGTCGTAGCTGGAGTAACAACCTTAAGCTCAGATACGACGACGACAAGAGTACTGGAATTAGCAGCAGCAGCAGAACAGCGCCTCACTCATCCTGTTGCCGAAGCTGTAGTCCGTTATGCCCAAGAACAAGGAGTACGGGAGTTAGCCCGTGGCGAGTGGGACTATCAAGTTGGTCTGGGCGTAGGTGCAACAATTGATGGCGAGAAGGTTTTAGTCGGAAGTCCTCGCCTGATGAAAAAAGAAAGGATTAGCCTCGAACCACTACACACCAAATATCCAGAGCTTCAAGGTTCTTCCCTCATTTACGTTGCCAGTAACGGTAAATTGCTAGGAGTAATTGAATATACCGACCCACTGCGTCCAGAAAGCCAAAGGGTGATTAGGCAGTTGCAAGCTCAAGGAATAGACATTCATATCCTCACAGGCGATCGTCGTGAGCGTGCGCTGACAGTTGCGAGGGAATTGGGAATTGACGAGCATAACATTCATGCTGAAGCTTTCCCAGAGCAAAAGGCTAATACTGTCCGTCAACTGCACTCTTCCGGCAAGACAGTAGCGATGGTAGGCGATGGGATTAATGATTCAGCCGCTTTAGCTCATGCCGATGTCTCCGTTTCTTTTGGCGATGGTTCAGAAGTGGCTAGAGAAACAGCAGATGTAGTCTTGATGGAAAATGATTTGAACAGTTTGGTTCAAGGGCTGACTCTAGCCAAACAAACCCAACAGCTAATCGGGCAAAATACTCGCCTGGCTGTCATTCCCAATCTGGCTGCACTTTCTTTGGCTACTACAGTAGGACTCGATCCTCTCCTAGCTACTGTAGTTCACAACGGTTCTGCACTCGCGGCTGGAGTCAACGGACTGCGACCTCTAATCGGTCAAAGTTAGGAGCGAACAATTACCCATAAAGGAGGAAATAATTATGAAATGGGAACATGAATTAGGTAAACAATTAGCTAACTGGCGTCTTCTCGGTCATCGTTTGCCTTTTGCTGGCATCAGCCCTTTGCTGCTGGCTGGGCTCGGCACTTTAGTCCTGGCACCGATCGTCATTCCGGCAGTCAGCAAAGTGGGCAAATCTGTTGCTAAGACAGCTATTAAGGGAGGCTTAAGCATTTATGAAGGGGGCAAAGAACTTGTCTCCGAAGCCAGAGCGGAATTAGCCGCAGCTAGTCCTAATGAGTAAAACAGATAACTGCAATGGAGGTATATTATGCAACTCGACATCGAAGATTTAGTTGAAGACTTTGGTCTACCTGGTCTCGCCATCGGTCTCGGCGCTTTAGTCTTGACACCCGTCCTCGCTAAATTCGGTCAACCGATCGCTAAGGCGGCGATCAAAAGCTCAATTGCGGTCTATGAAAAGACCAAAAGTGCGATCGCGGAAACAGGCGAAGTCTTGGAAGACATCGTCGCCGAGAGTCAAGCTGAACTTGCTGAAGAACAAGCTCGAAAAATCCAGTCCTGACATTAAGAAGAAGGCAAAAGGAACAATTAGGACTGGTCAAAAACAACGCGATATTTTCTTTTCCCTTTTGCCTTGGAAAATGAGTTCGAGCAACTTTCTCAGGAGACTACAAAATGGTGGCTTTAAGACTGTCAAATAAGCTTAAAAATAGCGATCGCGAAATTGTTCTCAAGGCAGAAAGTGTCTCAGTTTCTTACGGGAATTTCCGGGCAGTCAGCTCTGTTTCCTTAGAAATTCCCCCAAATCAAATCGTGGCTTTTATTGGTCCCTCTGGATGTGGCAAAAGTACCGTTCTCAGATGTTTCAATCGTATGAATGACCTGCTCCCAGGGGCTAAAGTTGAGGGAAAGATCTCTTTCTACGGAGCAGATCTTTACGAGCAACAAGTCGATGCGGTAAGCGTTCGCCGCTCCGTTGGTATGGTCTTTCAACAACCCAATCCCTTTCCCCAATCAATTTACAAAAATATTGCCTATGCTGCTCGCGTCAATGGTTATCAAGGTGACATGGACGAGTTGGTAGAGCGAGTCCTGCGTCAAGCTTTTCTCTGGGATGAGGTCAAAGATAAGCTCAAAAAGAGTGCTCTTTCCCTTTCTGGGGGTCAACAACAGCGTCTGTGTATAGCCAGGGCGCTGGCAATTGAACCAGCGGTTCTTCTGATGGATGAACCCTGTTCTGCCCTCGATCCCATCTCCACTCAAAAGATTGAAAAGTTGCTGTTCCAACTCAAACAAAACTACACAATTATCATCGTCACTCACAATATCCAACAAGCATCGCGCATTTCAGATTGGACAGCTTTTTTCAATGTCAAGACCACAGCTGAAGAAGAAAAAACTGGTTACTTAGTCGAATTCGATCGTACTGAGTCAATCTTCCAGACTCCTCAAGACGAAGCTACCAGAGATTATGTTCACGGACGCTTCGGCTAATATCATTTCACTAAATGATTGCTTCAATACCACCCTGGTTTTAGGAGTCAGGAGTCAGAATCCAATATTCCTCCTCGGAAGGAGTAACAGGGGGTAAGGATTGGAAATAACTATTCGTAGCAACAAAAACAGGAATTGGTATAACTATCACCACACAACTAGCAACTAACCAAAATGGAGGTTTATTCTTATGGTTATCGTTAATGATGCAAACACACCACAATTGACCCAACAACTATCAGCCAATGGGGCTCGACCAATCTGTGCGCGTCTGTTAAGTCAGACTCCCGGACGAGTGCGATTGCTTCTCGCTCCTGAGTTCCGTCAAGCCGAACAGATGAAACGAATTGCTAGTGTACTCTCTGAGCGTCTCGAGATTTATCGGGTGCGAACCAATGTCGCTGTTGGCAGTCTCACTATCTTTTACCCAGAAGAAGGCAGCAGTTGGGCGCAAATCTGCTCGGTTTTGTCAGATTTAGGCGTAATTTTTCCAGCTCAAAGCTCAGCCATGTCACTCACACAAAACCAATCACAAGCAGCAGCGGTATTAAGCACTGAGGCGGCGACTTTAAACCAGAGCTTTTTTAACGCCACAGGCGGTACTGTTGATCTGCGCTTTCTCATGCCTCTTGGCTTAAGTGCGCTCGCCTTAAGGCAGTTGCTGGTTCACGGGTTACAATTAGGGGCCATTCCTTGGTATGTTTTAGGCTGGTATGCTTTCGATAGTTTCGTTAAGTTCCACCCCTCTAGCCCTTCCCAACTGCCGATTGAGACTCACTCAGAGGACTTAGACACCCCAGCGTAGGTAACACTTTAGACGCTTTAAAGTTCAAGAAAATTCCTTGCGAGCTAATAAGACCGGACACTTAGCATTAACTCGAAGGTAATCTGAGATAGAAAAGCCTAATAATCGATCGAAGTCGGGTAGACTTTTAGCAAACAGGGGGCGACGCTCTTGAGAGCCAATTGCTAACAAATCGATGTTTAATTGTTCGACTAAGTCACAAATTTGCTCGGCTGGCTCTCCTGCAGTTAATAAACAACGACAACTAATACCCATTCTTTTGACTCGTGCCAAAGCTGGAGCTAAAATCGAGTCATTTTCCATCTCCGCTCTTGATAGAGGGGGAGAATTTGGTTTCAAATCTGAATTAACCCGAACTAAAATTAATTCGCAGCCAGTATAGTTTTGAAGTAAATTGAGTGTTAATTCTAAAGCATATTCGGCGGTAGAAGATTCATTGAGTCCCACCATTACTCTTTTAATTTTTTTTACGTAAACATCATCTTTCACTATAAGCATAGAGCGATCGGTTAATTGAAATACGTATTGACTAACCGAGTTGAAAAGAATAGCTGGTAAACGCTTGAGTCCTCGCGAACCCAGAATAATTAAATCTGCATCGCTCGATTGAGCGACTTGGCAAACAATATCTTTAGCTTCTCCTTCAAGTAAAAGACTGGAAACCTTAGTCCCATCAAGGTTTAAATCATTAGCAATCCCAGCTAGTAGTAGGCTTCCTTCTTCCCGTCGAGCTATTTCTTCTTCTGTGGTGATTTGAGGCTTGAGTGCGTGTAATATTGTTATTTCGGTTTGTCTAATTTTAGGTAATTCCTTTAAAATCTCTAATATTTCTTGAGTTTTACCCTTTCCAGATTCAGCGAATAAAATTTTTTTGAGCATTGTTCAAATAAGTTGGCAAATTTATTACTAATTTTTTTACTTAGTTGCGACTACAGCTTGGCGCTTAGCTCTCTTTCTCTCTAGTTTTCATCCGCCAGCAACCCTCGAGCCAACTAACTAAATCATCCCGAGATACACTTGAATGTCTGAAAACGCTCCAAAGCTGAATAGCCGTCGTTGGGCTCTCGATTTGAACTTGTAAAGGCTGGTTGTAGCCACACTGACAAGGAATTTGCAATTCCTGCAGACGACGATATATTTCCCAACGCGCCGACCCTTTGACGACGATGACATGGTTAATAACTGAGGATGGTTCGAGGCAGCTCATAACTTCTATCGACAAGAGAATAATTTCTATTTCGCTCAACAAGAGTCTTCCCCAGCGTTTTAGCGATTCAAAGCACTAAATATTTTTTGTAAAAGCGGTTAAGAACTCCCAAAGATTTCTACATCGAGTCTAAACTAAATGAGAAATAATAGCAATAGCTAGAGAGGAATTTTTCTTAGTTGAGCTAAAATTAGGTTGTGGAAAGCTCTAGTCCAAAAAACTTTGAGGAGCGCAGCTATTGGCAGAGAAAGAGTTCAAGATTAACTGTCTCTCCGATCCTTTTGCTTCTCATTGGATTTCCCCTGCTTCCTCCGCTATCTCTGTCGAAAAGGGGCGAGTTCAGTTTAATCTATCTAATAATAATTGTCAACAACGAATTTGTGAGTCTAGTTCTGGTAAATTAGCTCAACTGTGCTGTTTTGAGTCTTAGATTGACGCAATCTACAATTATCTCTCTATGCTCGAACACGATCTAGCCAATACTGTTCGGTTAAGCTCGAAAACCCCTGTTCAGGAGGAATGAAGAATGAAGAATGCAGAATGTAGAATTCAATTATTTCTTTATTCTTCATTTTAAATTCTAAATTCTAAATTTGCCTCACCATATGACTTTTAAGCCTAACCGAACATTCTTGCCCCCTGACCCCTCTTTCAACCCATCATTTCAAAATTGACAGACTACTACCCAGATAACTTTCCTGCGACTGGTTGATTTCTCTTCAGTAACTGGCGCAATTGAGAGCGCCTTCTGCTTCTTCGCTGTGTGGAATTTTCTGGTTGGCCTCCTCCCTCTCGGTTAGTTCCGCAGGGGTTTTGGCGGCGAAAATAATTGTCTCCCAAGCCGAATCGACTTAGGTTGATTTGACGGCGTTTATTTCGATTCATCTAAGATTCCTCGTTAACTATCTACACATCAATCCTAACCAATTTTTGATTTTGTGTCAATATCTATAGTGACTATCTGGTATTGTTTATAGATTTTGTTACAAAAACAAAATGATGCCAACTTTGCCCGACTAAATTCCCGCCCCAACGACCCCCAAAATCGATTATCGATCGAGGAAGATATACTAAAATCTCGGTAAAATTTATTGAGAGTTGGGCCGCTCTTTGATGTCGAACTCAGGCGATCGCGCTCCCAGTTGACCAACTGGTAAAGTCCTCTGTGTTTTCAATGCCTCCCAGTCAAGGCGCTGGGAAAAAGCCTTGATAAGTTTTTTGGAGAGCTTTTTAGAGAGCTTTTTAGAAAGCTTTTTGGAGATTTTTTTCGCTAGTTTCTTGTGTTTACTCATGAATTAATTGAGTTTTTTATTATAATAATTCCTATTAGGGACAGACTATGAAGATCCTGCGATTCCTGGTCATTTTTATGCTAGTGGTGTTAGCCATTTGGCTAGTTAATCGCTACGGCGTGGTGCAGCTAAGGGCTCAGATCGAGCAGCTAGGGATGTGGGCTCCTTTAGGTATTTTCCTGCTGCGCTTTACCAGCGTTGTAATTCCGGCCTTGCCAGGTACTGCCTATTCAGTTTTGTCTGGGGCGCTATTGGGCTTTACCCAGGGTCTTTTAGTGATCTGCCTGGCCGATTTGCTCTCCTGTTCGTTGAGCTTCTTTCTCTCGCGGCGCTACGGACGCGGACTGGTGCAGCGGATGGTGGGAGCTAACTTGATGAACAGAATAGATATCCTAAGTCAGCGTCACTTAGAGCGCAACTTTTTCCTGATGACGGGTTTTTTGATGACCGGCTTCTTTGATTTTGTCTGTTACGGCATGGGGCTGACAAAAGCTCCCTGGCTCAGATTTGCCCCAGCCCTCATTATCAGTATTGCCATTTCTAACCCGCCAATTGTGGCTCTGGGGGCAGGACTTTTGGAAGGCGGCAAGCTGCTGTTAGGGTTGGCTGTGCTAGGCGTTTTTGCACTAGCGATCGTGACGGGGTTGGTGCAGCGCCATCAAGAGTCTAACCAATTGAAAAATAATAAGTAGGCTTTGCTGAATAAGTCGAAAACTTTGATTAATCAATGGTTTAGCCATCAGGTAAAGTTGATCGAGTGCAACAAATAAGCTTCTCTACCTATCAATTCCCATGCACTTTTGAATTGTCTAGATTAATTCTGACTCCCTCTCCTAACTCTTTGATTCCATAGTTGTATGATTTTTTTAGTAACTTTTAAGGAAATATCAATCATGACTAAATATGCTCAAGAGCTAAAAATTGGAGTTTAGACTATGCCAAACTAAACGGTTTAGTTTGATAACAGGGGCGCAAGAAAATTTGACTCAGCTTGTCAAAAAAGCTCAGAACGATAGTAATAGTTGAAATAGTTGTTTTAAGCGGCTTCTTTTTCCGCTCCAATCCAAGCTAACCACATCGGCTTAGCCGCCTTTTTAGAGAGTCCAATTCCAAGACGTTGAACCAGTATAATTTCCATCGGATGGTCAGCACATTGATAAAAATGAAACTTACTCCATCGTTGAATTTTTATTTGTCACCCATGTTTGGTCATTAATTGTAATTGATTCAACAGGAATACTCCATGTTGTTGAGTCAGATAACTTCATTTTATGACCGTGTTTATGAGGTCTTCCTATTCCTTGATAGGTTGACTCTCGAATCGCTTGACATCAGGGAAGAAAATGAATCTAATAGCGCCTAGAATTGGGGCAATGTTTCCGCCAAGTGGGGTGACGAGGAACTAAACCGCGTCTACTTTCAAACCCGTAGTTTTTCCCTATAGAAAAAACTCCAGTTTCCAATCTGGACGGGGTATAAATAACTAGTTATACCAGTCGCGTAGCGAGTGATAGAGCACTCCAGTAACAGCGTGAGACTTGTGGGTCAAGCATAGGCTCAAAGACATATACTAAAGCTATGTTTTTCAGTCTTTCGCTATGGCTTCACCTCCACCATCCCAACCCAGACCCACTGGAATTCTCTGCAAAACTAAGCGGCGAATGCTGCTAGGGGGAGGTACAGCTTTAGGTTTAGTTTTGATGATGTCAAATATTGATATGCATAAGAATATAGGTATAGGTGTTATTTTGATTTCCAGTGTGGTAGTTATCTTGTTCGGACGATGCCAAAGAAAGGCAATTGGTGAGGCAGGAAGACTATTGAGACGGCAAGGGTTAGCGATGTGGGTAAGTCGGGTAGGTGGGTGGGTTAGTGTATTGTGGTGGGTAGTGTGGGTAGGAGCGTACTTGATTGGATTATGGTTTTCGTATTTATTTTGGGGGATGTGGTGTGAGATAACATGGTTTGGAGAGTATCTATCAGACAAAATGATTCTTGAGTGTGGGAGTTATTCCAATGTCGGGGCTTTGCTAGTTTCGCTCATCTATCTTATACCCATCTTTATTAGACGCTGGTAGCTTTTAAAAAAAAAGTAATTTTTTCTGGAAGTTCTTCAAGGCAACAATCACTTTTGAGCGGTTTTGTGATATTGTTCGATTAAAGTTGAATCTAACGACTAAAGAAGAGCTTGGGAGTCACCAATTTTGAATTCGGACGACATCGGGACTCTTGTTAACAACTAAATCCAAGAAACGGTGGGGCTCATTGGCTGACTTGGTTACTAACAACCTGCCAAATGTATATAGTCCCATTCTCTCCCCCGCCGATTAGCATTCGATTGTCGGAATTGATCGCGATAACTCGAATCCGCCTCAAGTGTCCTGGGAAACTGCGGAGGAGTTTAACTTTCTGCCAAGGATTGTCGGAGGGTGGCGACGTTACCTTTGAGACTTCTGTTTTTGGGGATAGCGAAGGAGGTTGTAAGGTAGTGCAGCTAGTTTGAGGCACTATTACACTCATGACCAAGCCGATTAAAATCTGACGAGAAATATACTTCATGTGCTTAAGCCCTTAGAGCCAAAGATAGTTCTATTGACTGGATTTAATACTATTATTGCCCCGACCCTTCGATCGCGAAAATCAATGGTCGGTCAATAAATTCCTTGAGGTTGAATACATCTGTGTGATAGCCTTGCAGCATATCCTCTAGATAGATGGAATCACTGCCTGGATGTTGAGGAACTACAACCACATAGCCATAGGTAGCTAAATGTTTAGCATCATCTTCATAGTACTGACGGTTAGAAGCTAAACCGTGAGAGGCCACCACTACAGGAGTCTTTCCCTCTCTCCAGGTTGGCGGTTTATAGAGAGCCACCGTTAACTGGCGCTGGCGACTGGTGTCGTTTAGGGTAAGAGTCTGTTTGATGTAGCTGGAATCGAAGACCTCAACCCACAGCTGGTAAACTAGCCAATCATCTTGATATTCATATTCATAATTTTGTGGCGCTTGACTTGAGCGGAATCAAACCAAGAAACTATCAAAAAATTCAAACGCCTCAGAAGAGCAAGGATTTGCCATTGCCAGATGCTGCTTAGATTGGTAAAACACGAGTAATTGTTTCTCCTATCCTTAAAAGTGGCTGAGGTAAACAACTGCATCAGTTTGTAGGGATTACCAACCTGCGGAATGTAGGATAGACTCAATTGAAACTAAGATTATGCAAGAACGAAGCGTTTTCCGCTTGATAGTAATGGCTGCCAGCTTGGTGATTATCATTGCCGGACTCAAGGTGATGGCAAGTTTGTTGGGTCCGATTTTACTTTCTTTATTTGTAGTGTTGATCGGCTATCCGCTCATGTCTTGGCTCAAGCGTCGCGGTACTCCAGGCTGGTTAGCTTACACTGGTGTCGTTTTGGGTGTTATTGCAGTGGGGCTGGTGTTTATTCTCTTTTTGGGAATGTCTCTGACCCAGCTATACGATGCATTGCCCGCCTATCAAGACCGTATCGACCAACAATTATCTACTTTGGAGCAGTGGCTAGCCACGTATAACATTCAGGTAAAACAGTTACTTCAGTTAAAGTGGTTTGACCCAAGTGAGATTTTTCAGCTGCTTTTTTATTTTGTCCAGGGGTTGCTGGACACGATAGGCAATACTGCGCTGACACTGTTGATTTTTATCTACATGCTAGCCAGCGCCTCCAATTTTATCGCTCGTTTAGAGCGCGGCCTGGCGTCAGACCTACCCCTGTTGTCTCGCTTTCGTTCTTTTGCCAGCAGCATCAGCACTTATTTGCTGATTAAGAGCTGGCTGGGAGCTCTAACGGCAATTGTGCAAATTATTTTGATGTGGATATTAGGGGTAGATTTCGCTATCTTGTGGGGCGTCCTTTCATTTTTATTCAATTTTATCCCCAACATCGGATTTTACATTGCTCTGATTCCTCCAGTTGTGGTTGCCCTGATCGAGTTTGGCCTCACCAAGGCGATTATTTTAGCCGTAGGCTATACCTTGATTAACAATTTCTTCGATGTCGTGATCGGGCCTCGCTATTTGGGTGAAGGGCTCGATCTATCAGTCGTGGTTACGTTTCTGGCGGTTATTCTTTGGGCTTGGATTTTAGGACCGATTGGAGCCTTTATGGCCTTACCACTAACACTCATGCTGAAAAAGCTAGTCTTGGAAACTTTCTCAGATACTCAACTACTGGCATCCCTGATGAGTTCTGATTCTGGAGAACAGCAATGAAGATCAAACTAAATGAGGTAAGCCCTACAAAGGGCGATGTTATCAGTTCTACTAAGGTATTTATTGATAAAAATTTTCAATAATGTATAATTAAATCTAAATTAAGACTCTTTTTTGCAACTGCTGGGGATGAGTTTTCTTAGCAATACTCCTCTCTTTATAAAACTTAATAAATTAGAGAGGGTAAACATGCAAAACGAAAACTGCAACGAGATTAAGTTTGGCTTCAATGCCTTGGTGAAAACCTGGAATGGTCGTTTGGTCATGATTGGTTTTCTCACAGCTTTAATTAATGCAAATGCGAAAATACGAACATAATACAAATAGAAACATATTCCTCAATCCGAACAAGCTAAACCAAAGACTCCATTTTTTTGAGAAAGGACAAGAAATACCTAACTTAACTGGGGGAGTATGGCAAGTCTACCGAGGTACAGTAGAGCTCAGTATGCTTCACTCTAATGAAAAAAAAGTACTATTGGGTTGGGCATATCCTTTAACCTTTTTTGGTAGTTGGTTAACCTATACAGAGGCATATCAAGGGAAAGCTATCTCCGATGTCTATTTAAAATGGTATTACCTCACAGAAATTGAAGCTTCTGCACAGCTAGCAAAGACGATGCTAACTCAGATGGCTCGCAGAATGCGACAAACAGAAGCACTCTTGGCGATCGCCGGAATGAGGCGAGTAGAAGATCGCCTTCAGCAGTTGTTTGTACTTCTAAAACACGAAATTGGAGAACCAGTCCCTGGAGGAACTAAGCTAAAAATTCGCTTAACTCATCAGAGTATAGCTAACACCATTGGTTCTAGTAGGGCAACGGTTACAAGACTATTCAGCTTATTTCAGCGCAATGGTTCTATATCTTTTGACAGCGATCGCCAAATTATTCTTTTAGACGATCATTTTCGTTGAGCCAGTAGTAGCTGTCAATTTTGAAATGATGGGTTGAGATAAAACAAGAGATAAATTCAATCAGACTTATTAAAAATCTTTATTGTTTATTTCTGTATTACTTGAATTTTTTTAATCAATAGCTAACTCTTTCTTAATCTAAACCCTGACTAAAAGCCAAGTTGGGTTATCGCGGAAGCTCTATGAAAGGGCAATGTTATCATTTCTACCAGCAAATTATTGCTAATTATTATCAATAGTGTATAATGAGATGTAATTAAGACTCTTTTCCTCAACTGCTGAGGATTAGTTTTCTTAGCAATACTTCTCTCTTTACAAAACTGAATTAATTGGAGATGGGAAACATGGAAAACGAAAACCGCAACGAAATTAAGCTTGGCTTCAATGCTGTGGCTGAAACCTGGAATGGTCGTTTGGCTATGATTGGTTTTGCCGCTGCTTTAATTATTGAGCTAGTTTCTGGTCAAGGTGTACTGCACTTTTTGGGTTTGAGCTAGTTTTCGAGCAGTTAGCCTCTTAATCTTTATTAATCTTGCCAACTATCTGGGTATTATTGAAATACCCAGTTTTTTGGGCATAGTTCAAAAAAAGCCGATTTTATACCAATTTCAAAAAGTATGATAAACAATTTACGCATCACTATCGGTTTATGCAAGTAATTTTTTTTGGAACTCCTCAATTTGCCTTACCTAGCTTAGAACGTTTAGTGTTGGCACCAGAATTTGAAATTATCGCTGTTGTTACTCAACCAGATAAACGTCGAGGTCGCGGCAATCAGACTATTCCCTCACCAGTTAAACAAGTTGCGCTAGAACATAATTTACCAGTCTGGCAACCCCAGCGAGTCAAAAAAGATACCGAAACTCTTACTAAGCTAAGACAATCCTCAGCCGATGTTTTTGTTGTTGTTGCCTACGGACAGATTCTCTCCGCAGAAATTCTTCAGATGCCCAAGTTAGGTTGCATTAACGTTCACGGCTCCATTTTACCCAAATATCGAGGAGCAGCACCCATTCAGTGGAGTCTCTATGGCGGCGATCGCGAAACTGGTATCACTACCATGCTGATGGATGAGGGTATGGATACGGGACCCATGTTGCTGAAAGCATATACTTCTGTAGGATTATTAGAAAATGCTGATCAGATAGGGTCAAGACTAGCTGCTATGGGAGCAGATTTATTACTAGAAACCCTTGTGAAACTCGAACACCAGGAAATTCAACCTATTCCTCAAGATTCAAAACAGGCAACCTACGCACCCTTAATTCAAAAGACTGATTACGCCATCGATTGGTCTCGATCTGCCATTGAACTACACAATCAAGTAAAGGGATTTTATCCTAACTGTACGGCATCATTTCGGGGTAAAGCACTAAAAGTTATCGCGACAGCACCTTTAGGAGAAGTATACTGGTCGCAGCTACCCCCAGAATTACAAGAACTCGAACCACAATGGACGAGCTTATCTTCTCTGAAGGGCCATCCGGGAGAAGTATTGAGTAATATTAAAAATGTTGGCTCTGTAGTACAAACTGGCGAAGGAGTTCTACTCTTGCAGGAAGTACAGCTAGCTGGCAAACGCCGTCAGTCTGCTTGGGACTTTGTTAATGGGATGCACTTGTCAGTAGGAGAAAAGTTAGAAAACGGCTAATTGTCTAATTTGATGGCTTCGTAAAATCGACAATCTTTACAAGGACCTGCTGGATTAACAGCACAACGTAGGATTTCCGATCGAGCATTGAAAAGACAATTACTATCTCCAATTACCCAACGTCCGTCAAGGAGACTTCTTTCAGCAGGTTTGGATGCTGACTGAACACAAAGGGAAATTTTATGCAAATAATAGCCACCGACCTTGTATTGATAGTGGTGGTGGCGTTCTAAGACTGCGTAGGTTTTTCCTTCTAATTCAAGATAGTTGCCAGGTTGGGGCATCCAATCGAGTTGAATTTTGCCGAGGGATTGACGCGGATGCGTCAGAATCACCTCCGTCAGTAGAGAATCTTGCTCCATATTCATTCTATGTGTTCCAGGCTACATTTAAAAATACTAGCGCGATCTCGGTGAAGCTGAAGCTCTACACGCACCGCACAGCATATTCCTTTGGGATCGCCTCGCAAGTTTAGTCACTTTTACATTCTCTCTATATGCTTTCAGGCACTATAGCTTAGAGTTTCAAGGGGCGATCGCACAGTCAATATCTATTCTATTGCTTTGGAATTATTGCGATCGCTAATTTTAACTAAGTGATAATACTGTCTTAATTATACTAACTATTTTTAAATCTATTTAATAAATTAGAAGAATTTACCCAACAAGATTAAGTGCTTTCTCTGATGAATTTATCTTCAAAACAAGACAATATAGAATTATGTGCTTACTACTTCTAATTACAAAAGTTAACTTTATTCTAGGTTTATTTATCTTAGTTTTTTAAAAATCAATAATTATGAAATTAACTTCTATTCTTGAAGAATTAAAACTTTGCAATTTTAATATAGAAACTTCTGAATTAGTTAAACAGATAACTAATAAATTTAAACAGGATCCAAATATACCAGGAGTTATTTTAAGGGAAAATAATCAGCTAATTGGGATGCTATCTCAGAAAAGCTTTTGGCAATATATGAGTAGACCTTACAGCTTAGAAATATCCGCCAAGCGCCCAGTTAAATACTTAATTGATTTTATTAATGTTAAGAATAGTTTGATTTTGTCGAA
>JBFRWL010000197.1:0-9699 GCA_051439565.1 Prochloraceae cyanobacterium | reverse complement strand
ACTTATAACTCTTGTTTTACAAAGAGTTAATGTGTATTTTGTAAAGTTTTTATAATGATTTTTTTCCTAGGCGTTGGAATTTTTGTCTTCATGAGTTATCCTGTCAAAAATTCCAACTTAATAAAGGAGCTAATAATAATTTAGTTGTTGGCTAGGGTGTTGATTGCTTATTAGTGTTTGTTATTTGCTCCCCTGCCTCTTCTCTGACCTAGGAACCAGATTCTAAACGTTCCTGCCATTCACGATCGATCCGATCGGAATGTTCGATCTCTTGCTCTAGTAAATCCTGTTCTGTGGTATAAACAATATCTTCCTCGCCGATCGCTTTTTCAGCAGCAAACTGGCGAGCATAGTCAATTTTCTTAACTAAAGTATCGTCAGCTCGCTCTAACTCTAGAGCGCGATTTTGCCTTTGTTGATTGCGACCCTCAATTTGGCGGTTTTTTCCCTGTATCCAAAAGTAACGAATCAAAGGAATTGTCAGGAAAGCAGTACCATATGCTAATAAGAGCCAGTAAATCGAATCGACAAAAGCAACCAATCCCCCTAGTTGACTTGCTACCTCATCCTGCAACAGCGAACCGAGAACCAAAGCCAGGATCAAATTAGCTGCTCCCAATCCGATCGCCAGCATAATTTGCCCGCTTCCAGCCTGACTAAAACGCCACAAATGTTCCCGAAGATAGCTTACTATAGTTTGCTTCTCTCGTTGAGTTGCTGTTACCTGTAACTCGGGAAAGTAATAGATAATCTCTCCCTCTGGAGAAACTTCAGGATAGCCATTAAAACGAGCTAGCACTGGCAACATATAGTCTTCATCTTCCCTGTTAAATGCGGTGATATTGTCCAGATAGGGAGCAATATGTTGCGCGACGACTGCACCACCACTGTTGCGGATTACGCTACCAATTTCTTGCCAACGACGTTCTTCTAAGTCAAAATTGGGATTGCCATCGCCAAACAGGAAGGAGAAAACACCTTCGAGAAAGTTCATCTTTTTGCCTTGCTCAGAAGTCTTAGCAACAGATTGCTTTCTCCGCTGGGATTGATTGTAGTCATAGTCAAAGTTAAACAGCCAGAAAATATCTGAACTCCAGAAAAAGGGAAAAAAGAACATCCCGCCACCATGACTAGAACTTCTACTGCTGCCACCGCCAGAGTTTCCTTCGCCATCGCGGCTAGAAGTAATAGCAATTACCAGTACGAAAATGGCGATCGCCATAATCGCGATCGAAACAATCAAGATAATGCCAAAAGAAATGCGAATCAGATAAAAAAGAATGTTCCAGACTTTTTCCCACCATTCTTTCAGCCGCAGCCGCCAAAATTTATTCCGCAAAATAGCGCGGAAATGTTGAGGAAATAGATAAACAATTTCTCCTGAATCTGCTACTTGCAAGTGTCCTCCAGCATCAGATGCTAGTGCAAGCAATCCTTGCTGCGCCAGATTAATATTTAGTCCCGCTGCCGCTGCCACATCGCCGACAGTCACGCGGTAACCCAGTTGCTCTACAGATTTCACGATTAGAGGATTGGGAGCCATTTCCTTACCTTGATAAATGCCTTCCTAACTTAAGTATAGAGTTCTCCGCATTTGACACGCTGCCTCTGTGGGCATCTTGAATTTATTCTACTTAACTGAAAATTGCGATGAGATCTTATCCCAATTCAGCAGCGTTGACAAACTGTTTGCGAATAAAAGATTAAGAAAGATTTAACGACTTATTGGTAAATCAGAAAATCTCAGAGTAGAAAATTGACTTTAATTGCCTTATTACAAGTATTTTTCCTTCATTTAAGGCATAAATACTGCCCACTGTTCTTGACTCGAGCAAGATAAATACTGCTAAACTATACCCGAAATTACTTAAATAATAAGAATCTTGTTTAACTAGATGAAAAATGTGAAAAAGTTTAACTTTTTCTTAGCCTTGTGATTTATCTGACGCTGACCGCAAGCTTTACAGGTGAGTGCTTCCTAGGCAGAAGCTAACCGCTGCTGTCGCGAGGCATGGTAGTGGGTTTCTTGAAATCATTGTTACCAAAAAGTCTTCATTTATCTGTAATACTGCTGAGATGAATTAGTTGCATATTCCATAAATTAACTGGTTCTTAATTTATGGGAGTTGGAAAAAGAGGTTCAAAAGCTATAAGCAAATTATGTCTAGGCTTAGAAAAGCTTTAAGAATTTTTTTTATAAGCAGGCTCTAAATCCCCTCTAATTTTTTAGCAATCTTTTTTAAAAGTTCCCAAATTAATAGGAAGATCTCTTGATGCCAACCAACAGAATTAGTTCAGTGGGCGAATTGATAGCGCAACTGCGCACCTGGCACAGACAAAAAAGGAGCGGTAGCCTCGAAGTAATTGCTAATCCCAAAATTAGCTGGAGCTGGCGAATCTTTCTTTTTGAGGGAAAGCTGATCTGGTTAGCTGGAGGTCCAGACCATGCCTGGAGATGGGATCGGCATCTTCAGAATTTCCTCCCACTTAGTTCAATATCTTTAAACCAGCCAAGGATATCGTTTAGCCAATATCGAGAATATTTAATCTTGGCTCAACTCCATCAACAAGGATATCTTACTACCTCTGCGGTAGCCCAACTTCGACAAATAGTTCTGGTAGAAAGATTTTTCGACTTATTCCAATACATTGAAACTAACCCGTTTCAATACATTGAAATTATTCCTCAAGTAAGCGAAAGTCATTTGCTCCTCCATCGAATGCCGCCGTTAAAATTAAGTGGTTTGTCTCCCGACGAAGTTTATTTCCCCGCCTGGACAACATGGCGAAAATGGGTCAAAGCCGGACTTAAAAGAGTCTTCCCAGATTACTTTGTTGTAGTAGCCTGTCCGTCGATTATCTTTAGCCAAGCTGAAACTGCAATCCAACAGCTTATCGATCAGTATGTCGATGGAACTCGCACTCTCAGACAAATTTCTGCCAAAAGCGAGCAGGATTTATTGACTCTGAGTCAAGCCTTAATGCCTTTGCTGGAAGCCGGAGGATTATCTTTATCCCCAACCCCTCGTTTACGAAAATTAAGAAAGTTAGACAGGCCTAACGAGAATATCCTGACTCAAGAACCACAACTAAAGTTCGCAGCAGAAGTCACAAGGACTTTTGCCAGAGAGCTACTAAGTAGCGTAAATAGCGGTCCTTTGATTGCTGGTGTTGACGACAGCAATAGCTTTTGCTGGATTCTCAAAGATATTCTGACCCATGCTGGTTTTCGTTTTGTTTCGATTCCAGACCCGTTGAAAGCCCCATCGACGCTGCTTCAGACCAAGCCCTCTCTTATTTTGCTAGATTTGCTGATGCCACAAATTAATGGCTACCAGCTTTGTTCTCATTTGCGTCAAGTAACTGCTCTCAAGAATACACCAATTATCTTTTTAACTGCCAAAGACGGCATTATTGATCGTGTTCGAGCCAAGATGGTAGGGGGCAATGGTTATCTAACTAAACCTATTACTGCTGAGAAATTATTGGGAGTGGTCACTCAACACTTACCGTATAGTTGAATCAAACAACTATTTTTATCCCAATTTAGTTTAAGATTGCTACACTTCGGTTAGAAAAGGGAATAGGGAACAAGCAACAGATTTAGTAAGTTGATCTATAGCAGTATTTTTTGAAATCGGCATTATTTAGGGTCTGCTGAATAAGTCTAAAACCTTGATAAATTAATGGTTTAGCCCGAAAGTTAAGTTGATCAAGTGCAAGAAATAAGCTTCTCTACCTATCAATTTCCATGCACTTTTGAATTGTCTAGATTATTCTGACTTCCTCTCCCCACACTTCCCACCATACAAGACTTCTGAGACTTATGGGTAACGAAGAGATATAAATAGGACTTACTCAGTAAAACGACAAATCAAGGTTTTAGAAGATAGGGAACGGGGAACGGGGGATTACAGCTGTTTTTTAGTTCTGGGTGCGTAACTCCTAATAAAGTTGGGGGACTTAAACTCCAAAATTTTAAATCCTGAACTCGTTAAAATCAACCAATTGTTATATAAAAATTGTGTGAATTATCGTGTTAACCAGGCTATAAATTCCGTAGTTACTATTAGAAGCTATAAATAAAATTTTAGTCAAAATCAATTAACTCTCTGACCAGCTCAGACCTACCAATCTCATCTTAGAAACTAAAGAAAAGATAATATAAGTAATATAGCTGAGCAAAATTAGTAAATTATGCCGATATAAATTGTAGTAATTAATCAATAAGCTATAAGGTAAATCAACTATCTTGTGCATCTATTTCTGACCCGATAAACAATTGAGATTCTTATTTTTCTGAGAGCTAGAACCTTTTTAAAAATTATGCTAGAGCTGACCAAGAAAATTCATCAGTCAAAAAAACCAAGCTTTTGTGACAATTTACTGAGATTTTCTCCCAGGCTTTTTTAGCAATCAATCAAACTTTAAATTTCAGAAAAAACAACCAAATTAACAACAAGGAGATATCATAATGCTGAAATCAGCAACTAAATTATTAACCCTGAGTACTTTTAGCGTACTCTTAGCTGTAGCTATATTCTCCGATCGAGTTGAAGAAAGCTTTAATTTACCAAATAAGAATAATGAATTGGTAAAAGTTGCCAGCATTGAGAAGACAAATGAACCAGGAATGAAACCTTTAATCCTGAGCGAGAAAAGCCAGAAGAACGAATCAAAGAAAAAATTGGGGCTGGCTGGCTTTCTAATAGTTGTAGGAGGATTTACTGGACTAGGGACAAAAAAATCCTCCGATAAGAAAGAGAAATTGTCTGGGGATTCGAGTTACTAATAACTTGCTCAACGACCTACCAACAGTAAAAGCGGTACTCCTGTTAGCAAAACTATAATTCCGACCAAAGCACCTACGCCAGTATAAATTAAACTAGATCGCAACATATAAAGGCAGGTGCCACAGAAAAGTAAAGGCGTGAAGGGATAAAAGGGGACGCAGAACGGGCGCTGATGTGACGGTTCTTTAACGCGGAGTACAAACAGCGACACTCCTGTGAACAACAAGAAAAACCAAAACACTGGTGCTGTATATTCCACTATAGTAGCAAAACCAGTGCGCGTTATCGTACCAAGTAGAACTTCAGCTAAAGCAATAATCCCCTGTACTAGCAAAGCATTGGTTGGTGCATTGGTATTAAGCTCCCAACGTCCCAGAAAGCCGAACAGTTCAAAGTCTTGACCCAAGGCATAATTAGTGCGAGCACCTGTGAAGATCGTACCGTGAGTTGCCCCCAGTGCCGAAACGGCAATGAGCAAGCTAATAAACTGCGCTCCCCCTTCGCCTAAAACCCGACGCATCAAATCTGCTGCTACCACTTCTGAACTCGCCATCTCAGTTAAACCTAAACCCTTGAGATAAGCGAGGTTAACCAGAAAAAAAATCACTGTAATTATACAGACACTAGCTATCAGAGCTTTAGTCATGTTATGTCGCACGTTGCGTAGTTCTGCAGAAATGTAAGCTGCTTCGCTCCAACCACCATAAGTGAGCAGCACGAAAATCATCGCCAAGCCATAGGAAGCAGAGGAGCTAGAGTTGGCATCTACTGCAGTTGCTCCCGTATCTGACGAAACCATTCCCACGATGAAAACTAACAGCAACCCCAACAACTTAGCTGCACTGAGCAAATTTTGCGTCCATTGGCGCAGTTGAAACCCCATACTATTGAGAGCGGTCAAGAGGATAATGGCAGCCGCAGCATAAATTGACGAGGCGTATTCTCCTCCTGGTAAAAATTGCTGTGCGTAGTCGCCAAACACAAAAGCCAACAGCGCGATCGAGCCCGTTTGCACCACCAAAAGGCGAGCCCAAGCAAACAGCAAAGCCATCTTGTTTCCGAAAGCCCTTCTCAGGTAATGATACTCTCCACCTGCATGAGGGTAGGCAGTGGCTAGCTCGGCATAGCATAAGGCTCCCACTAGAGAGATCCCGCCTCCCACTAGCCAAACGAGCAGAAAACCCATCTCGCTGTCAGCATTTGCAGCCACTAAAGTAGGAGTTTTGAAGATACCCGCTCCCACAATAATACCAACAATGACTGCTACCGCATCTAGAAGAGAAAGTGTCGGTGATGGTTCTGCTACCTCAAAATCCCTCATAACGTAGGTAGGTCAAATTAATTAGAAAAAAAACGAAACAATCCTGATTTTACAGTGGTTTTAATTTAAAGATAGTCAAAAAGAGACCTGTTGATTCAATTGTTTTAAGATTCTTTCTAGTTCGCTCTGATAACGACCGTAGCTCTCCCAATCTCCTCGACGCAGTGCCTCCTGTCCTTTTTGGTAGGTTAGCAGCGCTTCTTTACTCAACAAGATCAAATCTCTAGGTACTGTGGTAGGTACTTTAGTGTCAGATAGCTGGATTTTAGGTTCTGGCTGTTGTTGGCTGCCAAAAATTGCCTCTAGAGCCTCTTCCAGAGATTCTTCCATCACGATCTGATTCTGATAAGCGACGATTACTCGTTTCAACTCAGGCAACTCGCTTTGCTCGGCTCGCAGGTAAACTGGTTCCACATAGAGCAAAGAATTGAGTATGGGAATCACCAACAAATCGCCGCGAATCACCCTCGAACCTTGCTGACTCCACAAAGTCAACTGCTGAGAAATCTTTGGATTTTGGTCGATGCGAGCTTCAATTTGCCGGGGACCGTAAACTAGTTCTTGTTTGGGAAACTGGTACAGTAGCAACTTACCGTAATTCTCACCATCGGAACGAGCCGTCATCCAGGCAATCATGTTGTCTTTATTAGCAGGAGTAAAGGGCAAAATCAGCAGAAATTCTGCTGTTGTTTCTCGTGGCAAGCGCATGATAGTGTAGTAGGGCTGCATGAGTTGCTCGTACCCTTCATAAATCTGTTTGGGGAAGCGCCACAAGTCCTCTCGGTTATAAAATACTTCGGGATTGCTCATGTGGAAAGATAGATACATCTGCGCTTGGATTTTGAACAAATCGAGAGGGTAGCGAAAATGAACTTTGATTGAGGTGGGAACCGACTCGCTTGACTCAAAGAGGTCGGGGAAGATCCGGCGATAAGTAGCTAGAACAGGATCGCTTTCGTCAACGACAAAAAACTTCATGCTGCCGTCATAGGCATCTACGAGAACTTTAACCGAGTTACGAATGTAGTTAACTCCACCCCGTACAATTTGCCTAGCATTTGACTCTCGTAAGATAGATTGGGCTTCATTACTGCGCCAAACTGGTTCGGAATAAGGATAGCGATCGCTCACTGTATAAGCGTCAATCAGCCACTGCAGTCTACCGTCAATAAGAACAACATAGGGATCGTTGTCAAATCGTAGAAACGGCGCGACCTTTCCTACTCGTTCTTCAATCTGTCGGTAGTAATGGATGCGAGACTGGTTAGTAAAGTAGTTGGAGATTAAAATCTTGATACTGCCCAAATCCCAAGCATAAGCCAGACGATGCCACAGAGAAGACAGGGTAACTCCGCCTTTACCGTCGTATTGGGTGAATACATTCTCACTACCTTGGGGATAGTCGAATTCTTGAGTTGTGGTGTGAGTAAAGATATAGGAATTTGTTTCTTCCCCGTAGTAAATTGCTGATTGCTTGACGGGAAGATTTATCTTAGATACGGGCGGTATATCTTTAATATACAGTTCGGGTAAACCATCCTCGGTGACCAGGTTGACAGGACTCATGACTAAACCATAACCGTGAGTATACTTAAGGCGCTGATTGACCCAAGTACGAGCTTTTTCTGGTACTTGTTCGTAGGATAGTTCCCGCGCCGCTAGCATCAGTTGTCGGTAATTACCATCAAAAAAATAGCGATCTACATCTACGTCCTTAAATCGGTAGTAGAGACGAATTTCCTGCAGCTGGCGGTAGGTACTCAGTAAGGGTCGATAGTCCCACAACCGAATATTGTCAATTGTTGGCTGGTTTTCTGATAAGACTTGGCGATTTAATTGGTCTTTAACCTGGTAGTTAGACTGAGCTACTCGATCTAGATCGTAGGCGTGACGGGTAAATTCAATATTATGAGCTATGTATGGTTTTTCTTTTTCTAACTCGTTGGGAGCAACAATAAATTGTTCCTGAAACCAGGGGAAAATTCCGCAAAGCAGCACCCAAGCAGTCACGCAAAAACCAATCCCATATACTGGTAAGACTGCATTGCCTTTAACAGCGGAGAAAACAAATAGTAATGCTACTACTAGCGTTGCTATGCTCAGAACGGAATAAGCTAAAATTCTAGCGTTAACGTCTGTGTAGCCTGCTCCGAAGACGACCCCTTGGGGAGAGTAAAGTAAGTGGTAGCGTTGTAACCAGAAGCCACAGGCTGCCAAAAGGGCGATCGCTGCCAGTAAACAGCTAAGATGAGCTTGAGCCTTACCTAGGATAATCGGATTCCAGCCATCTCTCAAATAAATTTTTCCTTTCAGTCCATAGACCGATAGGGACAGCAGTAGTCCCCAAAGCAGTAACAATAGCAGCCAATTGCAAATTCCTTCGTAAAAGGGTAATTGAAAGAAGTAAAAGCCAATGTCCTGGTTGTAGATAGGATCGCTGAGCTTGAAATAACTGGGATTGAGATACTTTAAGACCATTTCCCAGGCTGAGCTAGTAACTGTTGCTGTGCTACTAGCAATCACAAAAATCAACCCCAAAGCAATATAGTTGATAGTTTTTTTGGCTAAAACTTCTAAACCGTTCTCAGAGATAAACTTCTTTAAACGATTTTTTTTCAGTAACCGCACGGGCTCACTTTCGACTATAAACAGAGCGAGTCGGTAGTTTCCCCAGATGAAAAGAAAGTAGATAATAAAGGAAACAAGCCAAAGTCCAATTTGCCAGCTCAGTCTGAGCCAAAAAACTTGAGAAAAACCAACTGTTTCAAACCACCATGCTTCGGTAAGTAAGTGGATGAGGGTTTTAGATAAAAGCAGACCTACAAACAGGATGATAAGGATAGGAATGCTGAGGGTGCGCCAGTTCATTTTATGCAAGGGAGCAGGAAAGGAGGGGAGATAAGCTGTCACGCTTTTAATTTAACGTGAGTTCGACCAAAGTATCCAAACTAAACGGTTTAGTTTGGATAAACTGTGAGTGGGGGTTTAAATGTTTAATGATAAGTAGGTGGGCATAAATAAATATAAAACCCAAATGAGAAGCTAACTGTTTTTTGTTACCTTTGAGCTCCCCCTCTCTCCCACACTTCCCACATTCCCCACACTCCTCTCTCAACCATTTAGTTTTATGATCTCTCTTTAAGAGCTCCAACTACTTTTGATTGCACCCGAATGAGATAGAGGCAATTCAGGAAGAAGCGGTAAAAACTCCCCTTGCTTACCTTGCTTTCCCATCTCGCGCCAACAATATATATTTCACTCAGTAAATTTACTAAATTATTGACTCAATTCCTGATAAACACTAGATGTAGATTTTTCAAAATTGTTTGTCGAAGCCTTTGAAGTTTCTGAAATAAAAATACAAGTAATCGCCGTAATTAATAAACTGTTTAGGAATAATTTCATGCTAGCTTCGCCTCCTCTTCTTAATGAACCAACTTTACATTAGATGATGTTAGCTATAAATCGAGAATTAACAATCTTCTCTTTGCAGATGTAAATTCTCTTGGCAAAAATCAGATTCATTCGATTTAACTTAATTATTAGATAACACGTGAATATGTGAAACTACAAGCACAAATGGTT
>JBFRWL010000196.1:0-3885 GCA_051439565.1 Prochloraceae cyanobacterium | reverse complement strand
CATCTTCTTCCGTAGCTTGAGCAAACTGCTCCTGGGTGGCAATCCCCGCATCAACCACCAACAAGCGATGAGCTTCAGACTTGGGTAAATCCTCGAAGACTGCTGCTACCGCTGCCGCACAACTCTCTCCAAATCTCACTCTCTGCAAAGCGCCCGACTCGCACCCCAGCAATGAAAACTACACTGGTCACTGCGGCGATGATGTTAGCGAAGAATTGCTTTTCCTGCCCTATGGTGGAAGCCTTTTCAAACGCAAGTCCATTCCCAGCTTCGCTCGCCAGCGAGCAATGGTAAAACACGAGTTACTCGTCAAGCGCCTAAAACAAGTGTATTAACTTGAGAAGGTTATTTATGTAAGCTTTTTGGGAAATCTATGATCGTATCTTACAGGATTTTTTAGTCAATAAAAGCTGACACTGTGGGGCAATGGACGGAGCGATGACCCTTGGGTTTTCCCGCAATATCTCTTGCGCCAGTAAGTTAAGTCGTTAGAATCGAAAAAGGAGTTTTGATATGGCTTGGTTTCGATTAATTTCAATTTTATGCCTTGTGTTTCTCACCTCCTGCAACCAGGCGAAGCAAAAAGTCTCCGACCTCGATGGTGTTTGGCAGTCAAATCGAGACGAGACAATGAAAAGCTTTGAAAAGCTAGAATGGCGGTCAGCATCACAAAAAGCTTTTTTTTCCAAAATGTTGGGGAAGATGATACTTGTTTATGATGAAGGGTTGCCAGTAGCCTCTGTATTCGAGGGGAAATGTCAAGGGTACGGGAAGCCAGCGTCTGAAGCAATACTCGAACAATCGCCGAACCGTTTAGTTGCCAAATCGTTTAACGAGTTTCTTAAAAAAGACGTTACTGTGGTTGTAGAAGTAAAAGATGGTTTGCTTTACACGTCACTTCCTATACTAGAAGATGTTTTAGACACCAAGCCTATATACGAAGTTTTTTCTCGGCCTGACCTCTCTAAGATTCAACAGCAATTTCCATGCCTTAAAGATTATTTGAAGTGAAGGTAGCTAACAATTGCGAGGAGAATCTTTGGTTCTAAGCCCTGATTGACTGACAAAAGTTTAGAGAGCGCTCTCGAAAGGGATTGTTAGTGCCATTAATTTTGATATAGTCAATCAGGTCTTGGGGGTCGCAATTAAGAGTTTGACACAGCTTAACGACTCTTTCGCTCCATTCAAGAATGCTGCGTCCTTTCTTATAGTTACGGATAGTGGTTTCAGTAACACCGAGCGCTCATAGCTAGTTCTCTCTAAGTCAAATTAATCGTGTAGAGATTTTAGATAAACTTCGCTTTTTTTTAGGATTTATAAATGAAAAAAATTAGCTATATTCATTGGTTGAGAAAGTAAAGTTTTGCTTGGTGAATCGAGTGAATTTATAACTCTGATAACTGTAAATGTCAGGTGATATTTCTCCCTTCAAAATTTCCGCATCTGTGGAAATACGGTTGGCAAGTTAAAGCTAGAGGCAATATAAAGAAATTATCTAATTTATTTAGCCATCTGTGCAATTCATCAGCTCAGTATGAAACCATCAAGATTACACCAGCTTGGGTCATCGAGTGAGTCATTTCCAATCAACCTTCCGAACACATTTGATGACACTCAGTTAGCTAATAGGTGATAGCTACTAAGTGTAACCTCGAATTTGGCTTTTTCTCCAGAGATTTAACCATGATTCTAGATTGAATTCAAGACTTGGAAAGCTCTCAGAATTTTAGCTCTGAATTTAGTGACTATCTTCCTTACTATAGATGTTCATAGTTATTTCTTATGGCAATCACAGAGGCACAGTTTGATGCATTAGTCGAAAAGCTGGAAAAGTTCTCGAAGAGGCATCCTGGGAGTTACCGTCTGCGAGTTGCGCTGTTGGCTGTATTAGGCTACGCTTATCTGTTTCTGGTACTAGCTGGATTATTGGCACTAGTCGGGCTAGTAGTTCTCTTGATAGTTTCTAGTGGTCGTGTCAATGCTTACATGATCAAGCTGGGAATTTTGTTACTGATACCAGCGTGGGTGATTGTGCGCTCGCTTTGGGTAACTTTTCCAGCTCCCCAAGATTTGAGGCTGACTCGTCGAGAAGTTCCTGACTTATTCGCCTTGGTCGATCGATTAAGTGCTAAACTCCAAGCTCCCAGATGCCACAAGATCTTGTTAAATGAAGATTTCAACGCAGCAGTTGTTCAAATTCCCAGGCTGGGGATCTTTGGTTGGCAGGAAAACTATTTGCTTTTGGGACTTCCCTTGATGCAGTCGTTGTCTCTCGAACAACTCAAAGCAGTTTTGGCACACGAGTTAGGACATCTCTCTGGCAACCATTTTAGCTTTGCCGCATGGATTTATCGAATTCGCCAAACCTGGATGCAGATTTATCAACGATTGCACCAGAGTGAGGAACATGGGGCATCGGTTTGGTTGAATTTTTTCCTGGAGTGGTATTGGCCCTCTTTTAATGCTTACTCTTTTGTTCTGGCACGGATGAATGAGTATGAAGCAGATCGCTGTGCTGTCCAACTGGTAGGAGCCAAGAACACGGCTGAGGCTTTGATTAACGTAGAAATCAAGGCTCGTTTTCTCGAACGTTCCTTCTGGCCGGATATCTATAAATTGGTTGAACATCAAGCGGAGCCACCAAAGAATGTTTATTCCTCGATGTTGGATGTTTTGCATAGTCCGCTGAGTGAAGAAAAGAGGAATCAATGGTTAGAGGAAGCTCTTGTCAAAAAGACCAACAATGAAGACACTCATCCCTGTCTTGCCGACCGACTGAAAGCACTGGGTTATCTGACGGCTCAAGCACAAAAGTTACCTCAGCCAGTAACCAGACAAACTAATGCAGCTAAACATCTTCTGGGCAACAGATTAAAGCACTTGGCTAGGCATTTCGATCTCGATTGGAAACAAGCAACATCGACACCTTGGCGACAGCGCTATGGATACCGAAAGCAGTTGGAAAGTAAATTGCAAGTTTTAGAGCAAAAAGCACAAGTGCAGACACTTGCTGAACAAGAGGCATGGGAACGAGCCTATTACACATTGGAATTGCGAGGTGGTGAAGTAGCGGTTCCCTTGTTGCAGGATGTGTTAAAAATTCAGCCAGCTCATGCACAAGCCAACTACATCCTGGGACAAGTTTTGTTACACAAGGCTGATGCGGCAGGTATTACTTGTATTGAAAAGGCTATAGCGCAAAGGAGTGATTGGGTAATAGAAGGCTGCGAGTTAGTTTACAGTTTCCTGTGTCAACAAGGTCAAGCTGAAAAAGCGCAAAAATATCGGCAACGAGCCGAGCGGCATTATCAGCTTGTGCTAAAAGCTTCTGGCAATCTCTATTGATTTTTTCTAATTGGATTTTAGATTAATGATTTATGATGCGCAGATTATCCCCTGCGCTTATTGCCAGGGGTTTGTAATTTATTTCAATCTTTGAGCGACAATCTTTTATCCATGCGGCGGTCGGTCATCGAATTTAGGTTAATCTACTCATATAAACTCAAAAAAGCCGTGTAGGTATAGGCGGGAATATGTGGCGAATGTGAGGTTGCAGCTAAGTAAAGGTCATACTTTTGAGCTATTAAGATTCACGCAATACTAACTCGTTTGCGAGCTTGCTTAGAGGAAGTCGCAACATTGGAAAAACCAGTGCGAATCATTTCTGTTTCGAGTAAACCAAATAAGTAAGCCCTATCGTCTCCGGTGAGTCTAGCTTGGTGGTATGCTTCAGTTAATAGGTGGTGAGAACTCAGCTAGGGAACTTCTGATCATTTTCTAGAAGGTTATGCAACTGCTTGTAACAGTTTTTAAGAATTACATCTACCTCCTCTGTTTCCCAGGCCGAATATTTATTTATTATTCGTTCTATCTCGGAGTAACTGA
>JBFRWL010000195.1:0-5233 GCA_051439565.1 Prochloraceae cyanobacterium | reverse complement strand
TAAGACCTCTGGGACGGGGGATAAAGCCTATCGCCAAACTGTAAGACGGAGTAGAGGAGGACGTAAGAAATCCACTATTCCGCTGGTTTCTGGGTAGGAAGCCCACGCTGTACCTGTAAGGTCAGCGTGCGGTAGTTCACTCTCAACTTCTGTTATTCCTAACCAAGCAAAGGCTGCCACCAATCGCGATTATTCAGATACCACTCAATAGTTTTTTTTAACCCCTCTGTTAAGGTTTCTTGAGGAGTCCAACCTAATTCAGTTTGAATTTTAGTTGCATCAATGGCGTAGCGGAGGTCGTGTCCTGGTCTATCTTTAACAAAGGTAATCAATTTTTCCGGCGATCGCACGGGTAAATCTGGTGCTAATTCGTTGGCGAGTTGGCACAGCATCCGAACTAAATAGATATTTTTCACCTCGTTATTGCTGCCAATATTATAAGTTTCGCCCGCTTTACCTTTGTGAATAACTAAGTCCAAAGCACGACAATGATCGCCCACATACAGCCAATCTCTAATATTCTGTCCTTGGCCATAAACTGGTAAGGGTTTTCCTTGCAGAATATTAATACAGGTCAGGGGAATCAATTTTTCTGGGAAATGATAGGGGCCATAATTATTGGAGCAATTAGTAATTATCGTTGGCAAACCATAGGTATGATAGTAAGCGCGGGCTAGATGATCGCTACCAGCTTTGGAAGCAGAGTAAGGACTATTAGGGGCATAAGCAGTAGTTTCGCTAAAGGGAGGATCCTGATAACCCAGACTTCCATAAACTTCATCGGTAGAAACGTGAAGGAAAAGAAAGTCTGTTGGTTGACCTCGATCGAGCCAGTAGTGACGAAAACTATCTAATAGAGTGAAACTACCTACGATATTGGTACGAATAAAGGCATCTGGTCCTAAGATAGATCGATCGACATGGGATTCAGCGGCAAAATGAGCGATGGTATCAATCTCTTGTTCTCTAAGTAAGGCATCTACTAAGGGGCGATCGCAGATATCCCCCTTAACAAACTTAAAATTTTCCCTTCCCTGCAAAGAAGCTAAATTTTGCAAGTTTCCTGCATAAGTAAGAGCATCGAGAACAATAACGCGATCTTGTTCATATTGGTCGCACCAATGACGAACAAAATTAGAGCCAATAAATCCAGCACCACCTGTCACTAATAAGCGACGCGCTTCCCTTGTTGATTGTTGATTGTTCATGTTTCACACTAGCTCAATTTGAGAATCGTCACCAAGAAGAAAACGTAGAGCCTTGGGACGTTGAGACGCAACTTTGAGTTGAGCGCGTTGTCCGATGACACTATCGACAATGCGCTGATCGATCCCCAATACTTTAGCACCCTCTAAAATCACGCTATGCTCGATGTCAGCATCAATTAGAGTTACTCCGTCAGCTAAACTGCTGTAAGGCCCAATAAAGCAATTTTCTATATGACAGTCGCCCCCGATGACCGCAGGTCCTCTAATGGTACTATTGATAATTTTAGAATTCTTACCAATCTGTACTCTTCCGATCGCCTGACTTTGAGAATCTAACTCTCCCTCGAGCGTCGATTCTATACGAGTATCTAAAATAATCCGGTTAGCTTCTAAGAGATCGTCTTTTTTCCCTGTATCCAACCACCAATTCTTCAATTGGCGTGCTTCTACTCGTTTTTGTTGCTCAATCAGAACGTCAATGGCATCGGTAATTTCTAGTTCGCCTCTAGCAGAAGGTTTAATCGAGGAGATAGCATCGTGAATAGTAGTAGAGAAAAAGTAAACTCCCACCAATGCTAGATTAGACGGGGGAACTTTAGGTTTTTCCACCAGTTTGATTAATCGCCCCTTATCGTCCACCTTCGCTACCACAAAAGCAGTCGGATTAGATACCGATCGCAACAGAATTAGAGCATCTAGATTTTGCCTCTGAAAATCTTCTAAGAAAGAATTCAGATTGTCTGCAATCAAGTTATCCCCTAAATACATAACAAAGGGACAATCTCCCAAAAAGGGTTGGGCTACCTTAACAGCATGAGCTAATCCTAAGGCTTGAGGTTGAAGGATATAGGTGATTTTAGCGCCAAAGCGATCGCCTTCTCCCGTCTTAGTTTTGATCTCTTCTCCCGTTTCTGGACTAATAATAATCCCGATATCTGTAATACCTGCCGCAACAATTGCTTCAATTCCGTACCATAAAATTGGTTTATTGGCAACAGGTACCAGTTGTTTCGCACCCGTATAGGTCAGAGGTCGCAGTCGCGTTCCTTTACCGCCAGAAAGAATCAGTGCTTTCATGTTTGTCTTTAAGTAGGTAGGCGAAAATAAGTATAAAACCGAAATGGAGAGTTAGGCGTTAGCTGTTTGTTATTACCCCTGACCTCTGACCTGTGACCTCTGATTTCTGACCTGTGAACCCCCCTCTCAACCATTTTCTAATTATTTTGACCAACCTACTGAATATTGCTTAAGCATTTTTCTGAGGGATACTTGCCAGTGAGGAGGATGAGTCCCTAAAACTGCTGAAATTTTCTGACTAGAGAGTACGGAATAGGCTGGGCGTTGAGCTGGGGTAGGATATTCGGAAGTAGTAATTGGCACCACTTGCTTGATTTTCAAAGGAAAGCCAAGCCGTTTAGCTTCCTCAAAAATAGCAACAGCAAAATCATACCAACTAGCAACGCCACTATTAGTGAAGTGATAGATATTGGTGCTAGTTAAAGGTATTTGCTCTATCTTAACTGGGGAAAGTAGTTGAGCGATCGCCTCAGCAACATCTCTGGTCCAAGTAGGACTACCTACTCCATCTACAACTACTCTAATTTCTTCTCGTTCAGCTCCCAGTCGCAACATGGTCTTAACAAAATTTCCTTTACCATAATTACCATATAGCCAAGCTGTTCTGAGAATAATGCACTCAGCACCACTTTTACTAATTCCCTCTTCCCCAGCTAATTTAGTTTGACCGTAGACATTCATGGGATTGGTAACATCTTTCTCGGTATAAGGCGTATTTTTCTGTCCATCGAAGACGTAATCTGTGGAAACGTGTAGTAAAATTGCCCCCAGTCGTTGGGCTTCCTCGGCTATGATAGCAGGGGCGATCGCATTAATTAATTTTGCCAGTTCAGTTTCTGTCTCGGCTCGATCGACAGCAGTATAAGCAGCCGCATTGACGATCAGATCGGGTTTAACTTCGCCGATAACCCGACGAATTTTGTCTGATTGGGTTAAATCCATTTTCTCCCGCCCCACACCAATTACCTCTCCCAAAGGAGATAGTGTCTGTTTTAGTTCCTGACCCAGTTGTCCGGCAATGCCCGCAAGTAATATTCTGTTCATGGGAAAACCTCTGCTGTCTGAAAAGGCTGACCTGAGCGATCTTTAGTCGATAAAACTGGATTAGCTGAATTAGGCCAGGCGATCGCCAAATCTGGGTCATTCCAGAGGATACAGCGCTCATACTCTCGGGCATAGTAATCAGTAGTTTTGTATAATACCTCTGCCACTTCCGAAACTACTAAAAAGCCGTGGGCGAATCCTACTGGTACCCATAACTGTCGCTTATTTTCTGCACTCAGCAAGCAACTAACCCACTTGCCAAAAGTGGGAGAGCTTTTTCTGATATCCACGGCTACGTCAAATATAGCTCCCGAGACAGCCCTTACCAATTTACCCTGAGGCTGTTGAATTTGATAGTGCAAGCCACGCAGAACATTTTTAACGGAACGAGAATGATTATCTTGAGCGAAATTCGTTTCCACTCCGGTTTTCTCTCCAAAAACTCTGCGATTGTAACTCTCAAAGAAAAAACCTCTTTCGTCTTCAAATACTTGTGGTTCGAGAATCGAAACATCAGGGATTGTTGTATGGATGACCTTCATCAGTAGGTGAATTCGATGAAACCAATGTTAGTAATATTACTTCACGATGAGGAAATTTAGACATAATGTATTGGAAGCGCTCATAGAGGTAAAACATGGCTACTGGAATGATGATTGATGGCGTGTGGTGCAAAGAAGCATATAAGAAAGATGAAAGAGGACGCTTTATGCGCAACCCCACGACGTTTCGTAACTGGATTAAAGCAGACGGTTCTAGCAATTTTAAACCAGAATTAGGACGCTATCACCTCTATGTTTCTTTCGCTTGTCCTTGGGCCCACCGTGCTCTAATTATGCGGCGCTTAAAAGGTTTAGAACAGGCAATTAGTCTCTCTATTGTCGATCCCCTAATGGCTGGAGAAGGTTGGGAATTTTCCGACTATTCAGGTTCAATTCCCGATACTCTTAATGGTGCTAAATATTTGCGGGAGATTTATGCTCAAGCTGACCCTAAATATACTGGGAGAGTAACAGTACCAGTATTGTGGGATAAGCAAAATAACACGATTGTCAATAATGAATCCCGCGAAATTATACGGATGTTCGATCTAGAATTTGAAACTGTTGCCCAAAATCAAGCTACTTTCTTTCCAGAAGATTTGTGCGAGGAAATAGATAAAACTATTGATGCCATTTATACTCCTATCAATAATGGGGTCTATCGAGCAGGATTTGCCACTACTCAGGAAGCATATGAGGAAGGAGTAACTCAACTATTTGAGGCTTTAGATTATTGGGACGGAGTATTAGGAAAACAGAGGTATTTATGTGGCGATCGCCTAACGGCAGCGGATTGGTGTATGTTTACAACTCTGTTACGATTTGATGCTGTTTATTACGTGCATTTTAAGTGCAATATCCGCCATATTTGGGATTATGATCATTTGTGGAATTATCTTAAAGATTTATATCAATATCCCGGAGTAAAAGAAACCTGCAACCTGCATCATATTAAAAGACACTATTACAAGAGCCATCCTCAAATTAATCCTAGTCTAATTGTTCCCAAAGGACCTGTAATTAGCTTCGACGAACCTCACAATCGTAACTTGGGGTTCAACAATTAACTCAAAAAATAAAACTCTTTACTTGTTACTCGCTACTTCGAAGGAGCTAGTAAATATTCAACCGAAAATCATATTATATTTAGTGCCTAACAATGAAAAAGGTGCAATTAATTAAGTGATTTTTCATTCAACGCTTGTCGTGATTTATTAGCTCTTTATTTCTTTGCTTTTTTAGCTCTTTCATATATTCTTGTACGACAACTTATTTAAATAGTGAAGCCGTACCTATTACTAATTAGTATCCTTCTATCTCTTTATAGAATTTACTTTCATAGTTGCTTTTATAAATCTCAGT
>JBFRWL010000194.1:0-3545 GCA_051439565.1 Prochloraceae cyanobacterium | reverse complement strand
CCCTTCTATCCCTTGCAGGTCGAGATATAGTGCCAGATTGAGTAAGCGACTTTCTCTGGACCAACAGCGGATTAACATTTGTAATTCTTCAGTTTTGGTGGGTAACTGTTCCACCAATAAGCGATACACCCCTAAACCGAAGTTTTGGGCCACCTGTTGCACGATTAGTTGTTTGGTGCTGGTATCCGGTCCTAATAACTGAATTAGCGGCAGACGAGTCGATAAACTTGGTCGTTCCAGACTATTAGTTATTTTGGCGATCGCCTGTTGTTGCGTGGGGGCAATATAGAATAGCTCTGGGTGAGAAATCTGGGGCAAATGTAAGGGAAAGATGAAAGCTAAAATAGGCTCCTGGTGATGATTGTACCCCCGCACATAGTTAACAATCTGCTCCGACGCTTGGAATTGGCTACTCAGCAGCGATTGTCGCCCCGACGAATGAATCTCAATCAGTTGCCAGTAACGGAGAGGACTGTCTGGTGCCAGCACTTGCCAGCTAGGATTATCAAATAGGGCAAAAGCGAGGTGAAAAGTAGGATCGGTTAAATTTTCCTCCCTTTGTGCTTGGGCGTATAGATCGGCAAATTCCGGGGATAAATCCCTTGCCACTGCCAACAGGAGCAAATTCTGTTCAAATTCGGTTAATCCGAACTTCTGACTCAGGGTGATGAAGGCGGAGAGAGGTTCCTTGGTTGCCGCTTCCCTCATTTTCTCTTGGGCGATAGTAACGGCTTCAATGGTAACGGCTTCGGGGTCAATCAGATACTTTAAACGCGATCGCAACCAGTTTAAAGAATAATTAATATAATTTAAGTTATTCTCCTGCCAAAGATGCTCTGAATTGAGCAGTTTTTTCATGTGCAACTTGAACCTTATTTTGACTGGTAAGATGAGTTTAAAAAATCGTTATATCTTAAAGCTAGTTCCAAAGATATTGTCATCCCTGAATAATTTCCTCCGAAACATTACTGATCTTTAATCGATATCAATGATACTGTTCTGATAAATACTGATATTTTCGGGATAAATACGGATGCTGACTCATTCAATCAATTTGAGAGTTAGATCTAGGAAATGTGAGCCATCGTCGGAACGTTCCCCAAATAACTCCTATTTGCTTTACTGTCTCGCCTGCCCTCTTTTTGCAACTCGCGGCTGATGCCTTTGAGCAAATCGCTCTCGTAGATTTTTGGCGGGGTTCGATCGACTGCCTTTATGCAGGCGTAGTGCAGAACGTTAATAATGCTACCGCCAGTTAGCTCCTGTTCATTCGCCAACTTTTCGAAATCCACCTCCTCGTCAACATCGAATGGTTTGTTCAGAAAATTATCCTGCCACAATTGCAAACGTTGCTCGGCATTGGGCATGGGAAACCGAATCATGGATTGGAACCGGCGTGCAAATGCTTCGTCTAAGTTTGATCGCAAATTAGTTGCCAGAATTGCTAAACCTGAATAGTCTTCAATCCGCTGTAATAGGTATGATATTTCTTGGTTAGCGGCACGGTCGTTGGAATTTTGGGTTTCAACACGTTTGCCAAACAGGGAGTCTGCTTCATCAAAAAACAGGATCCAATCTTGATGTAGAGCCCGATCGAAGAGTCTGGCCAGATTCTTTTCCGTTTCCCCGATGTACTTGGAAATAACTTTCGAAAGATCGATGCGAAACACGGGTAAACCAGATTTTTTCCCCAGCAAACAGGCAGTCATCGTTTTTCCAGTTCCGGGCGGACCATAAAAAAGGCTGCGAAAACCCGGCTTGATCCGCTGCTTCAATTGCCATTTGTCCATCAGTACATCCTTGTTTTCAACCCAGGTGAGGATATCGTCAATCTGTTTTCGTGTGGCCGGATCGAGCACGAGGTCATCCCATTCCAACTCGGTTGTGATGCGCTGTGCGGGAAATACAGAGCTAAAGGGCGGAGTGTAGGATTGTCCGGTTATGATTCGCTCGCGATACTCAGGACTCAGATGGAGTGCCGCCGATAGTCGGGGCTCGTTGACCTGTTGATGCTCCATATACAGGATTCCCTGGGCAAATAAAACGTGATCGTTCTGGAACATGCCATCATAACGCAGTCGGGCAGAGAGATTATCACCCGCTAATAAAAACATGGCGGTTTCACAGGTGGGTAAGAATCCACCGTGGGCATTTCCTCTCAGACCACCAAATTCGGTGTATCCGCGATCGAGATTTTGATTGCGAATGAAAAATGTATCGAGTAGATGGGGTTTGAGGTGAGGGATAAGGCTAAGAGTCAGCACCAGTCGCTCGGCAGGTAGCAGATTGAATTGGTCCACAACTTGGGCATAGGGTGCATCGCTAGGCGCCAGTTTTGTCGGCGGGAGTGATTCGAGCAAATCTTCTGGGGTTTGAACATCTTCGAAATGAAGCTTGATCCGTTTTTCTAAAACGCTCTGGAACCAGGTAAGTTCGCGATCGATGTAGTCTGCATTAAGATCGAGTTGTGCTGGGTTCATCAGGAATGAGTAACAAGTAACGAGTAAAAAGTATAGCAATCTCTCTGAGGAGGGTAACGACATACTTGGATTTAAGGCAGGGCAAGCTTTTAAGGGTTGCAGTCTCGCTACGCCAGTACGAAGTAACGCGTGATAGATTTAAGCAAAATTTTGATATGTAAAACCTCTAAAGCTGATTTTTTCGTTATGCGATCGCAGATCAATTCAAAGTTCAAAATTCAAAATTCAAAAATAATCATTTGCCAAATGCGCGATCGCAGTAGTCAAATCCTGTTAATCTTATCATCCTCAAAATCATGATCCTGACAATGAGCGGTGATAAGATCGCACTCATGTTAATAGATCGCAGATCAATTCAAAGTTAAAAATTAAAAATTAATCATTAGCTGGATCATTTATCACCTTTTCTATTACCTACCTACTACCTACAAAAAGAGATCGTACTAGGGAAATTATCAAGCTAAAATCAATTTATTAGTAATAAACAAATCAAACAATGGAAACAATTGAAATAGCGCAAGCCGTATTGAAAATTAATGAATTACTCGAAATAGTTGCTAAAGGTCAGGAAATTATTATTACTAAAAACCATGAGCCAATGGTTAAATTAAGTGCGGCAAAAGCCCAAAAAAGGCGTCCTCCTTTATTCGGAAGTGATCGGGATATTATCACCATTAGTGATGACTTTGATGAACCCTTAGACGACTTTCAAGAATATATGTAATGAAATATTTTTAGATACACATACCTTAATTTGGTTCTTCTCAGGTAATTCTAAATTGAGTAAAAAAGTGCGGCTCTTGATGGAAAATGAGGAAATAAAGCGAAGCGATATGCTCATCCAGCAAATATTGGATCGTCATACGGTGTTTGCTATTCCAGGAGATGCTTGCTGTGCGTCTGCGTCTGCTTTTAATTTGCGGAACTTCTGGCGTGCAGGAGAAGGATTATGGTACTGTTCATCTCTTTGTTGACGACAAAATTCTAGCCAGTCAGCTAGGTAAGCACTAACCTCTTCCTTGTTGTGTAAATAGTAGAGGATAGTTGCGTAAACTTGTTCTAGGG
>JBFRWL010000193.1:0-7820 GCA_051439565.1 Prochloraceae cyanobacterium | reverse complement strand
TCTACAGGCATTTTTTGCTCATAGGGTTGAGCTAGTTGGGTTTGATCTGGTGTCCCTCCCAGCCATATTTGATATTTATTTGGCCCACTACCTACAAAACCTAATTCTGCCATATAGGGTCGATCGCAACCATTGGGACAACCAGTCATACGGATGACAAAATATTCATCAGCCATCCCTAGTTTAGTCAATAATGTGCGAATGCGATCGCTAATTTCTGGTAAAATTCTTTCTGATTCGGTAACAGCTAGTCCACATAGGGGTAACGCCGGGCATGCCATTGAATAACGAGTAATCGGATCTAAGGCTTCGGGATCGGTTTCTATGCCTCTTCTGAAGAGAATTTCAGCAATTTCGTTTTTATTCTCAGGGGCGATTTCATAGAGAATAATGTCGTGATTAGCAGTTAAGCGCAGAGGAATATTAAATTTTTCGATAATTTCCCGCAAAGCTGTTTTCAGCTGCCAATCATCCGTATCCTTGACGCGACCATTTTCTACCGATAAACCAAAGAATAATTTGCCATCTCCCTGTTCATGCCAACCCAAGAAATCCAAATATTTCCAGGGCGGTAATTCGCGATAGGGAGCGATCTTTTTCCCAAAATATTCTTCTAATTTGGCTTTAAATTTCGCGACACCCCAATCATGTAAGAGATATTTCATTCTGGCATGACGACGAGTTTCGCGATCGCCGTAATCTCTTTGGGTTGCCACAATTGCCTTCATCAGATCGTAGACATCTTCTTTGGCAACAAAACCAATAGGATCGGACATCCTAGCAAAAGTTTCTTCCTTATTATGGGTTCTACCCATTCCTCCACCAGCTAGGACATTAAACCCTTCTAATTCCCCTTGTTCGTCGAGAATGACGACTAAACTCACATCATGGGTGTAAACATCAATAGAATTGTCTCCCGGAACAGTGACACAGATTTTAAACTTCCTGGGCATATAGTGAGTGCCATAGAGAGGTTCTTCGCGATCGTGAAAAATGGTTCCTGTCCCGTTTTTTTGTCTAGCAGCTTTAACTTCTGCGGCTTCTTCGGCACTGATCACTTTTTCTCCATCCAGCCAAATTTCGTAATAAGCACCAGTTTGCGGTGTTAATAAATCGGCAATTTTATCCGCATATTCCCAAGCATATTGATATTCAGGTTTATTTTTATAGGGAGCTGGTGGTGCCATCACATTACGATTTAAATCGCCACAAGCACCTAGAGTTGAACCCATATTTCGCACGATCGCAGCAATAGTTGCCTTGAGATTTTTTTTCAGTACTCCGTGCAGTTGAAAACCCTGACGGGTTGTGGTTCTGAGGGTCTGGTTGCCATATTCTTCTGATAATTTGTCTAAGGTTAGATATAACTGCGCTGGGATAAAACCTCCAGGAGAACGGGTACGCAGCATCATTTGATAGTCTTTTTCTTGACCCTTAACTCGATTATCGCGGTTATCCTGTTGGTAAGAGCCATGAAACTTCAGAATTTGAATAGCGTCTTCTGTAAAATGAGTCGTATCTTGAAGTATTTCAGTAGCTACAGGTTCCCGCAAAAAATTACTGCGTTCTTTTATGCCTTCTAGCTTTGATACTTTCTTTGTGGGTGCAATTGGAGTTTGTACCATTTTTTCTATAAAAATATTTTTAGCAGGATTACTATATTCTCATTTTAAGTAACAGAGAACACAGATTAGAGAATCGCGATCGCAAAATTTATTATAATATTTTTTTATGTTTTATAAAAGATAAATTCATGATTGATCTGTTACAGGAACAATTTCTGGCAAGATATTACGCTTAGGATCTCCAAGATAAATTTCTCTAGTTTCCTCAATGGCAAAATCTTGAGGATCTAGTTGCCAATGTGCGGCTAAACTTTGCAAAAATAAATCTTGTTGCTTTCTAAAATACTGAATTTGCCAGCCATAATTGATTAGAGAAAACCAAACCCGACGTTCGTGATCGAGCCGAATCACACCAGCTAAAGCACTGACTTGATTAAGAGTTCCTGTCTTCACTGCCGTACCAGCAGGAAGAGAGCGATCTTCTACCGTACCGACATTATCTCTTCCGGCAACAGGAAATAAATCCATCACATCAAGGTTATGGGGTTGGAGTAAATCATCGATCGCGATTAACATTTGACTGGCTGCTCTAGGAGAAACCCGATTTTCCACTCCTAAACCAGAACCATTGATTAATTGAACTTCGGTCGGCTCAAGTCCTGTAACCCTCGCTGCATAGTTCGCAACTTCTTGGGCTCCCCCAATCTCGTCTGCCAGCATTTGGGACATTTTATTGTTGCTGTAGATATTCATCTGCTTGAGAATATCGCTTAGGGCTAAGGAATTATGAGTTAGCAGCAATTGTGGTTTTATGGGGGCAAAATTAGGCAGTTGCACTTCTCCTGAGATTACTACTTGGGGACGAGGAGTCGTTATAGGGAGACTATTAAACATTTGCTTAACTTCAGATGACCAGAGTTTGGGATCTAAAGCCTGTCGCAGAAGTTTTCCCGCCTTGAGAGCATCGGATTCATAGTTCATATAAAACTGACCGTTAATCAGCAAATTACCCTGGACTTCTCGCAGCCCTATTTTATTGAGCGCATTACCTAAAGCGATCGCTTCTTCCCAGACAAAAAAGGGATCGCCCTCTCCCAAAACAATCAGATCTCCCTCAAGAATGCCCTCTTTAATTTCCCCAGTATAAAAAATTTTGGTGACAAATTGATGATCTGCTCCCCATTTACCCAAAGCAGCTAAAGTTGTGGCGATTTTAGTTAAAGAAGCCCCAGAAAGGGGTATTTTGCCCTGATGAGATGCTAATTCTAGCCAATCGGACTGAAGCCAAACCCCTTGGCGATCGCCTTCTAAACCTTGTTGCTCTAAAGTCTGGAGATAATCTTGCACAATCTTCTCTAGCATCGGATCAGCTTCAGTTGCGGGTAAATCAAAAATAACAGTATTTTGCCAAGCTCCCAACTCTAACGGTTCTATTATGGGTTCGGGCGTAGCAGCAAACATTTTCCAGAGTAAAGTAAATAAGCTGGAGCTAATAACGTCTAACATAATGACTAATTGTATAAAGTAAATACTAGTCAATTACCACGCGCACAAGGCGACGTGGCTTGTAACTAGCTTAAAGCCGTCACGATTGGCTGATTGACAACAGCCTGTTCCTCCGACCGATTGGCAGAGGAAAGGAAGTAGCGGTGCGACCCCGCCGATTTTCAATCGGCTAGGGAACGCGCACCAAGAAGTTATCGCGTATATTTAATCCGGAATTGATATCGGAATGGGCTTGAAAACCACAGGAGCGGCAGTGGAAACGGGACTTTTTACGATTAGCTTTGTTGGTATTTCCACATCTACTGCATCGCTGCGAAGTATATCTAGCATCGACAAAAGCTACTTCTTTTCCTAAAGCCTCACTTTTATAGCCCAAGAAAAATTCTAGTTGCGAGAATGACCAACTAGAAAGCCATTTGTTTAGCTTTTTACCTCGGCGTTGATTGCGTATTCCTGACAAATCCTCTAAGGCAAATATCCGATATTCTGGTTGATGAGCTAACTCTTTACTTACACAATGGTTAACGTCACGCATGAACCGCTTCTCGCTACCAGACATAGCTTTTAATCTACGCTTGGCAGAACGAGTGCCTTTTTGCTGCAACTGTTTTCTGTTGTATAAGTATCTTCTTTGAGTAGCTCGAATTTTGTTTGAAGAGAAGAATTTACCATCATGGGTAGAACACAGATGATAGAGTCCTCTATCAATGCCTTGTACGTCACCCTGTTGAATTTTTTCTGGCTCTGGATGCTCAAATACTAGCCTGACCCAGAACTGACCGCGAGATTCGGCGAGGTTGTCTTGGAGGACATTCCCTTGCGTCTTACGCCGACGCGGGCTTCCTCCGCTTCCTCGCCTTGAAGAATCGCGGTGTTGCTTAGTCTGTTTGGTATAAGTGACAGTCGCACCTCGAAAATCCCAATTATCGTAGATTGATCTAAAATAATCTGGGACATTGAGAATTAACTTTACTCGTTTCCCAAGACAGCTAAGGGTTAATTGTTCTCCTCTTAAAGTCATGGTGCGCTTGTCGTAACGTAATCCCGAAGTAGGCTTTTTGCGAGGGGTACGCTGGAATTTGCATTGCTTGATTGATTCGAGTGCATTATCTCTTGTCGCTTGTAATAGAGCAGAAGGCACATCAGGATAAGCAAGCCTTAATTGACTATACAAATCATGATGCGCCTTCGATTTATTGTATGTTTTGTTCTCCAAAGCCCAGTCAATGTGTGCGTTGAATATTTCCGCACACTGACTCATTAGAATGAAAAATCTTTCTTGAGGCAAATCAACTGGTATCGAAACAGTTCTTAGCATTTGATTACTTGTCCATCTTTTAAACCCTGAAGTATATCCTCGCATTCAGACAAATGTATGCTTTCGTCTTTGAGAAAACTACTTCCTTGCATGACTTATAGACTGTTTAATGATAATATTCAGAGATAATACTAAAAATTTATATGTTTTGTCAATATGCAAATTTTAGGCTCATCTCATGCAAAACATAGCTTGGGATATCACATAATATTCTGTCCAAAATATCGTCACCAAATCCTAGAAGGAGCAATAGAAGTAGAGTTAAAGCGCATATTAGTAGAGACTTGCAAAGCTTATGGGTGGTTGTGCCATTCTCTTGAGGTGATGAGCGACCATTGCCACATATTTGTTCAAGCAGACCACACAACTGCACCAGTAGAAATCGCAAAAACGCTCAAATCCATTAGCGCAGTTCACTTATTTAACAAGTTTCCTAAATTGAAGCAACGTAAGTTTTGGGGTTCTGGTTTGTGGAGTAAAGGGACTTATTACGCCTCTGTTGGGCATATTTCAGAGCATGCTGTCAAGAAATATATTGAGACCCAAAAGGAAAGAGGTTAAGCGGTATCGCCCAGAGCGATGTTTGTTTGCTGGTCGGGCTTCATCTCAACGCACAAGGCAGATGAGTTTTCGCCCGACATTGTTTATAAACTAATAATTATTTATCCACTAGGCACTCCTTCGATTAGAATGGCTAGTGATACCAAGATCATTTAAAACCTTATTTCCTAGGGTACAAAGAGGCTGAATTATAGTTGCCGAATTTACAATTTATAATTCATAATTCATAATTCTTCCTCAAACTGTTAAAATTCGTTAAGGATTATATATTTTTTCTCAATGGGATTACTTCAAGCAACAATTGCAGTAGATGCTATGGGTGGCGATTATGCCCCCGATGAAATCGTCATCGGAGCAATCCGAGCTGCCGCCGAGTTAGATGTCAAAATACTTTTAGTCGGATGTCAAGAACAAATTCGCTCCTGTCTTGACCATCATGGTGGTTTAGATTCAACTAGAGTAGAAATTGTTCCTGCTGATGGCGTAGTTACTATGGACGACAAGGCTACTAGTATTAGACGTAAACCAAACGCTTCAATTAATGTCGCGATGAAACTTGTCAAAGAGCAAAAAGCTCAGGCAGTAGTTTCGGCGGGAAATTCTGGCGCAGCTATGTCATCAGCCCTACTTCGTTTAGGTCGGTTAAAAGGGATTGATCGCCCAGCAATTGGAGCTGTTTTTCCCACTCTTATACCAGGAAAATCGGTCATTATTCTCGATGTTGGGGCAAATATGGATAGTCGTCCTAAATATCTCGAACAATTTGCCGTGATGGGAACAATCTATAGCAAATATGTTCTGGGCGTAAGTGAACCCCATGTAGGATTACTCAATATTGGGGAAGAACCGGGCAAAGGCAATGAACTGGCAGTGGAAACCTATAAATTATTATCTAATAATTCCCAAATTCCTTTTAAGGGGAATGCTGAAGGTCGAGATGTGCTCTCGGGAGACTTTGATGTTATCGTCTGTGACGGTTTTGCCGGGAATGTACTACTTAAGTTTGCGGAGGCAATTGGGGAAGTGATGCTCAACATTATGAGAGAGGAACTTCCTAAGGGTTGGCGCGGTAAAGCAGGAACTTTGATGTTAAAACCAAATCTCAGCAGAATTAAAAAAAGAATTGACCATGCAGAACATGGTGGAGCATTACTATTTGGAGTTTCAGGAATTTGTATTATCAGTCATGGTAGCTCTCAAGCTCCTTCAATTTTTAATGCAATTCGTTTAGCAAAAGAAGCTGTCGATCATCAAGTATTAGAACGAATCAGATCCTATAACGAAGAACATATGGAACAGGCGCAAGCAATTGCCTCAGCAAACTGATAAACTTTTTCCCCAAGGAGCAAGGGAGATTTATACATTGAATAACATTGGAGCAGGTATTGCGATTATCGGCTGCGGTTCAGCTGCCCCGCAAAATAAATTAACTAACGAACATTTGTCCGAAATGGTGGACACTTCTGACGAATGGATCAGTAGTCGTACTGGGATGCAAACTCGTCACATTACTAATGAGACGGAATCGCTCAGTCAATTATCTGCTGCGGCTGCCCAAAAAGCGATTGCTGATGCTGATTTATCTCCCAGCGATATTGATTTAATTATTCTGGCAACTTCGACTCCTGATGATTTATTTGGCAGTGCTAGTAAAGTTCAGAGTTTACTGGGGGCAACTAGAGCAGCGGCTTTCGATCTGACAGCAGCTTGTTCGGGGTTTGTTTTTGCTTTGATTACTGCTAGTCAATTTATCCGCACGGGAGTATATCAGAATGTGGTTGTGATTGGAGCCGATGTCTTGTCTCGTTGGGTAGATTGGTCAGATCGCACTACTTGTGTGTTATTTGGTGATGGTGCTGGGGCCATAGTTTGTCAAGCCAGCCAAACTTGCGATCGCCTGTTGGCCTTTGAAATGCATAGTGACGGCAGTCAAAATGGTTGTCTAAATCTTCCTTATCAAAGTCAATCGCAATCGTTAGTCCCAGGAATTACAGCTCAGTCTGGTACTTATCAACCAATTATGATGAACGGGCGAGAAGTTTATCGTTTTGCGGTGGCGAAGGTGCCAGAGGCGATCGAAAAAGCGATGTTCCGTGCTGGTTTAGTTACAGAAGATATTGATTGGTTACTCTTACATCAAGCGAATCAAAGAATTATGGATGCGGTAGCCAAACGTCTCAAATTACCGACCGAGAAGATCCTGAGTAATATAGCCGAATATGGCAATACTTCTGCGGCTTCGATTCCCTTAGCTTTAGATGCGGCGCTTAGAGAAGGCAAGGTGCAGCCAGGAGATACCATTGCAACTGCGGGTTTTGGTGCCGGACTGACTTGGAGTGCGGCAATATTTAAATGGGGCTGAATGGCAGTAGGCGATCGCCTTGGTGACAGAATAAAGTATTATAAGGCAGGGAACTGCCATAGGGAATTTTCAACAATTATGATTTCTGAAGAATTACCACCCTTACCAAAAGAGGCGATCGCTCTTTTACAGCAACAGAAAATTACGGAAACTGAACCAGGAACAATTCTGCAAGATTTCCAAACCTGACTAGATTTTGTCGGTGAAGAAGGAATTCCTGTTAGTATTGACATACTCCGCTACCTGAAGGAAGCGGATTCTAGGATACTGGCGTAGATGGCAAGCTGAGCTTGTCTAACATCTACTCTCCTACGGTCAAATGCCCTCACCAGTTGGATGAATCCAACTGGTCGATTCCATAAGCTGGGGGAACCCCAGCATGGCTCGACCTCAAACAACCAGGATGGTTTTCTTTCTTTAGATCTGACAGAATTTGAAACCTGGATTTTACCCCTAGCGAATCATGCTACCAATCAAACTGAACAGATTACTTTCTCTCTCTTGGTGC
>JBFRWL010000192.1:0-9787 GCA_051439565.1 Prochloraceae cyanobacterium | reverse complement strand
AAGCTCACTCCTGGCTGAAGCGCAGGGGCTTTTGCTACTACTTCAACTTACCTTCCTATTTCGATTTAACATCATAGTACAGGAGTTAGAAGTTAAAGAAGATTTTTAACATATTTGGCATCCGACTCGACCAGGATTCTTCAGTGTGTTCACCGTAGGGATCTTCTACTACAAACAAATTTTCATTTTCCTGATAACCGAACTCTTTAATTAATAAATCCCGCATTTCACGACCCCGCGCCCTAGCGCGTTCCTCAACAAACTGATTGTGAAAACCCCCTTTTCTAACTAAACCCCAGTCGAGATAAATTTTTAAACGCTTCAGAGGATTTTGCAGCGTATCTCTAGCAGCATATATCAGTGTAGATGAATCTAGAGAACCAAAAAAAGTCTCAGAAAAATTAAACAGGGAAAACTCTACGATTGAATCTAATCCTACCCAAAAAGAGGGCGAGAGTGCTGCCGTACAGCGAAATTTATCTGGGTATTGAGTGGCAGTGTAAAAGGCAGCTAGACCGCCGTGAGACGCTCCGACAATTAGAGTATTTTCGGCATTGGGAATAGTTCTATAATTAGCATCAATAAACCCCTTGACTGAATGTGCGAGGTAATTAGCGTAGTCATTTAAACCTCCCCACTCTTGATTCCAAACGGGGGCGTGAGTATATTCGTAATCTCGATTAACAGGACAAACAGCAACAACTAAGACCTTACGGATTTGATTCGCTACATAGAGACTACTCAGGATTCCGGCCATATTCCAGGTTTTATGGTAGGTTCCTCCTGGAAAAAAAGCTGTGTCACCATCATTCATATATATTACTGGGTAGCTCTGCTGACTTACCTCATAGTCTCTGGGCAAGAAAACGTGAACTTGACGGGCTCGATCGAAAGCACCTCCTACTTGAAAATTATCGTAGGTGTGAAAAAATCCACCCCAATGTCCTTGATCGTGAAACCAGCCTTCCTGCCCACCTTTGGTAAATTTTTCAGCCATGTTAATTTGCTTAGATTATTGTTTGCTGTTAAAGTCAGTCTTTTTCATTATTTCTTGGCTGCAAGAAGAAAGGAGGTTCACTTCTCCCTCAAGCTTCTTCTTTGGTAGGGGAGTTGGCGATCGCTATCTGTTTATTGCCTTGACGTTCTTTCCACCAGGCGACAAGGGTACTAGCGAGGAAAATACTCGAATAAGAACCGAGGGTAAAGCCGATAATTAAGGCAAGGGCAAAGTATTTTAAAGTTTCTCCCCCAAAGATGTAGATTCCTATTAGGGGTAGCAAGGTGGTCAAGGTGGTATTGATCGATCGCGTCAAGGTTTGATTAACTGCATCGTCAACAATTTCATTCATCGAGTTATTGGGATGTTGGGGAATGGCTTCCCGAATGCGATCGTAAATTACCACCGTGTCGTTAACAGAAAAACCAATGATTGTCAAGAGTGCTACCAGAAATAAACTGTCTACTTCAACTTGAGCCACTAAACCCAAGACAGCAAAAACCCCAGCAGTAATCAAAACATCGTGAAATAAGGCGACGATAGCAAATAAAGCATAGTCAAATTGAAAGCGAATGCTGAGATAGGCGATGATACCAAAGAAGGAAACAATTAACGCCAGTAACCCAGAGGCAAATAGTTCGCGACCAATTGTTGGTCCGACAGTATCAATTTGTATTTGTTGCTGATTGAATTTACCTATTTTTTCACTTAAAGCTTGTTGTAGTTCGCTTCTTTCTTCAACATTTAAAGTTTTGCTACGAATAGAAAGGGTATAATCTTCAACTACCTGAATGCTGCTATTAGCTAAATCCTGAGTTGCTAGCACCTGGCGAACTGCGGCTGTGTCAATTGGTCGATCGCAATTATCCGCTACAGAACAATCTAACTCCAACTGTAATCTAGTGCCGCCAATAAAGTCTAAACCAGGACGCAGGGGTGCCTGAAAAGTGGCAAAAGAAATTGCCATTGCTAATATACTACCGAGAATAGCGATCGCCGAAATCGACCACCACAAGCGCTGATATTTAATTAGACTCAGTTTCATCTTTCCTCCCTATGAGTTTGCGCTCTGTGGCAAATTAGGACAAAATAGTTCTGGTTTTTGACGCACTCCTGGCAATCCTAGAACTGTTACTAACAAGAGATTGCGACTGCAAAAGAAAGCAGTTAACATACTCACGCATACCCCAATAGCTAAGGTAAGGGCAAAACCTTTTACCAAACCCGAACCCAGCCAAAACAGAGCCCCGCAAGCAATTAAGGTGGTGACGTTACTATCTAAAATACTAGAGAAAGCGCGGTAAAAACCAGATTCAACCGATCGATAGACAGTGCGACCAGCTCTTAATTCTTCTCTGGTGCGCTCGAAAATCAGCACGTTGGCATCTACAGCCATGCCTATACTCAGGATAAAACCAGCAATTCCTGGCAGAGTCAAAGTAAAGCCAGGTACTAAGGAAAAACAAGCCAGAGTAACTAGAGTATAAACGCCTAAAGCTAGATCGGCAATCAATCCAGGTAGCCGATAATATACAACCATAAAGATTAGTACTAATACTAAACCAGCTACAGCAGCGTAGATACTGCGCTTAATACTATCTTGTCCCAGAGTAGACCCCACCGTGCGATTTTCTACAATTTCTACTGGTAATGGCAAGGAACCGCCTTTAAGCTGGAGAGCTAATTCTTTAGCTTCTTCGATGGTGAAACTTCCACTGATCTCGGCATTACCTCCAGTTATACCTGTTTGCTTATACTCGCTACTAACGCTGGCGGCACTGATGAGTTTGTCGTCGAGGAAAATGCCAAGATTTAGTCCGGTACCAGCAATGCTTTTAGTCAAATCAGCAAACTTTTTCCCTCCCTGGTCATCAAAATTAAGGTTTACTTTCCAAGTGTCACCTGTTAGAGAGGGTTCGTAAGATGCATCGCGAAGATTTTTGCCTGTTAAATCGGTACGTTCGTAAAGTTGTTCCTGTAAAGCAGCAATTTGTTCTTGTTTTTGATTGATTTTTTTTTCGAGAGCGGCGATTGCCTCGCTATCCTCACTTTTAAGCAACTGTCTCTGCTGTAATAATTCTAAAAATTCTTGCTGACGAACATTCAGTTGAGCGCGATTCTCCAAGGTTTCGCGGCGAAAGTCCAGTTGAGCAGTTCCTCCCAACACCCGTTCTGCTTGTTCTGGGTCGCTTACGCCGGGTAACTGTACCAGGATGCGGTCTTTACCTGCTGTTTGCACTACTGCTTCCGAGACCCCCAGACCGTTAACTCGATTGCCGATCACGGTCTGAACTCCTTCTAATTTTTCCGGCGTTATTTCAGGTACTTGTTCGGTGGTTTTTACCTGAATTGTCAGTTGCGCTCCTCCCTTGAGGTCTAATCCAAGCTGAATTGGATACTTAACCAATACGAAGATCGACACTGCCACCAGGATCAGAATTACCAATAACCACACGCGCTGTTTTTGCATTATTTCGACAATCTGCTCGCTAAAATTTACATAAGTAAGAAAAGAGGAAATTTCTGCTTCTAGATTTGCCCAGCCATCATTTTTTGCACCGCTTCAACAATTTGGTGTGGTTGCACGATCGTCAGTTCTTCTAGCTTGCCATTGTAAGGGGTAGGAATATCTTGAGATGACAGCCGCAATACTGGCGCGTCTAACTCGTCAAACAATTGTTCGTTAATTAAGGCGATTAATTCTGCGCCAATTCCTGCAGTTTTCATGCATTCTTCTACGATAATTACCCGATGAGTTTTGCGCACCGATTCGCCTATAGTTTCCATATCGAAAGGCTTGAGAGAAATTAGATCGATTAATTCTGGTTCGTAACCCTGTTTTTCTAATTTCTCGATCGCCTGCAAGCAGTGGTGACGCATTCTCGAATAAGTTAGAATCGTCACGTCTTTACCCCTACGCACCGTTTCTGCTTTATCTAGAGGCACCAAGTATTCTGATTCGGGCAGATTTTCTTTCAGGTTATAGAGGAGAACGTGCTCGAAAAATAGTACCGGATTGTCATCTCGGATCGCAGCTTTGAGCAAACCTTTACCATTGTAAGGAGTGGAACAGGCAACGATTTTTAAACCTGGAACGGCTTGAAAGTAAGCTTCCAATCGCTGGGAGTGTTCTGCACCCAACTGTCTGCCTACACCTCCTGGTCCCCGAATTACCATCGGTATTTTAAAATTGCCGCCAGAAGTATAGCGCAGCATCCCCGCATTATTAGCAATTTGGTTGAAAGCTAACAGCAAAAATCCCATATTCATGCCTTCAACAATTGGTCGCAGACCTGTCATAGCTGCGCCAACAGCCATTCCAGTGAAGCTATTCTCAGCAATAGGAGTGTCTAGCAGTCGCAGTTCGCCATATTTTTCATAGAGGTCTTTAGTAACTTTATAGGAACCGCCATAGTGACCAACATCTTCACCGAGAACAAATACTGTACTGTCGCGATTCATTTCTTCATCAATGGCTGCGCGTAAAGCATTAAAAAAAAGAGTTTCTGGCATCTTCTCAACCTTTGCTGGTTTAACTGGGGTTTATTTATTTTATCTAGAGGAGTGACGATCTCGAAGAGATCCAAGAGATAGGAGTTAGCTGGGATGTTGTTATCTCTGACCTCTGACCTCTGACTTCTGACCTCTGACTGGAATAGTAAAGTAGAAGGTCGAGCCTTGCCCCAGTTCCGACTCGACCCAAATTTTACCACTGTGACGCTCAATAATCTTTTGGCAGATTGCTAAACCAATTCCAGTACCAGGATATTCATTTCTGGTATGAAGTCGCTGAAAAATCGTAAAGATGCGATCGAAATGCTTAGGATCGATACCAATACCATTATCTCTAACCGCAAATAACCATTGCTCGTTGTCAAGTTCAGCCTTGATCTGTATTTCTGGAGTGTGTTGGTTGCGATACTTGATGGCATTGCTGAGCAGGTTTTGCAACAGTTGGACGATTTGGGCTCGATCGGCCATTATGGTTGGTAAGGGACAGGGTTCTCGACTAATATTAGCGCCACTTTCTTCTACTAGAAGCCTTACATTAGATAGTGCTTTTTTCAAAACCGCTTCGCAGTCTGTCGGCTCGAAAGTTTTTCCCTTCCTACCAACTCGGGAATAGGTCAATAAATCATCAATTAGTGCCTGCATTCGGGTAGCCCCATCTACAGCAAAATTAATAATCTGGTTGGCATCCGCATCTAGTTTGTCAGAGTAGCGTTGTGCCAATAGTTGAGTAAAACTGGTCACCATGCGCAAGGGTTCTTGCAAGTCGTGGGAAGCAATATAGGCAAACTGTTCCAGTTCGTGGTTAGAATGCAATAACTCTAAATTTAATTGCTGCAACTGTTCATTTGCACGTTTAATCTCGGCTGTGCGCTCCTCGACTCGGTTTTCTAGCTCTTGATTCAACTGTCGCAAGGCATTCTCTGCTTGTTTTCGTTCGGTAATATCTTCCGAAAAGCAGAGCAGATACTGAGGCTCCTGGTTTTTATCGTAAAGGGGAACTTTGACTGTGTGAAGTATTCGCCTACCCAAACTAACAGTATCAATTGGTTCTTCTGCAATATCTTCTGCAGTACCCCGAGCAAAAGCTTCTCGATCTTTTTGCACAAAAAAGTCTGCTTGCTCTTGGGGAAAAAGCTGGTAGGCAGTTTTGCCGATCGCCTCTCGATCGCTATACCCAAAGAGGATTTCGCTAGTTTTGTTCCACAGTATATGTTGGCTAAAGTTCTCTTCTCTACCATCTTTAACAAATACTGCTACTGGTAGCTGGTCAATGACGATCTGCAAGAAATTGCGAGTCTCCTCTAGCTTCTGTTCTGCCTGCTTGCGCTCAGCAATCTCCTCTTCTAGAGCTAGATTAGCTGCTTCTAACTTAGTTGAACTGGGTAGAGCTAAAGCCTGGGGTAAGATGGGTGCCAGTGCCAAAGCCGTATAGCAAGAAACTAGAGCTGTCAATGCTTTAATCCCACCAGATAGCCAGTAGGCTGGATGCCACAGTGTCCAAACTGCCATCAGGTGAGTGGTGCCACAGGTGATAATGAATAGGCTGAAGAGAACAAAAATTCCCTTAAAAGGCACGTCTTCTCTCTGGCGCACGAAGTACAGCAGTTGCAGAGGAATGGAATAGTAAGCCAGCACAATCAGTAAGTCTGAAATAAGGTGCAGCCAAACTAACCCTGTCTGCCAAAGATAACAATGTCCGTGAGGAAGATAGTGTTGGAGAAAAAATAATGCGTTGAAAAAATCTAGCATGATTGCGACTTTAAGCTAAAAAAAAAGTTTTTTGCTAGTTTTCCTGGGATTGAGTGCTGTTGATAGCAATTTTCAAGTCAGCCGCTTTTCCATTTTATACGTGGTGTAAGCCCGGAGCGCAACAGAGGAGATAAGGATTAGATAAAATAAATTCAGCAGTAAGTTTGTTATGTTAATCGGACTCCAGTCTTAAAAACGATCCGAGAGTCAGAGAAAATAGGTATCGTTAACTGACAAGTAAGGAACTATTCTAGGAGATTAAAGCACGCATGGGAAGAGTAGTCGGCATTGACCTGGGGACAACCAACTCCGTGGTAGCCGTCATGGAAGGCGGAAAGCCATTAGTAATAGACCATGCAGAAGGAATGCGGACGACTCCTTCAGTAGTTGGTTTTAATAAAGAAGGAGAATTGGTAGTCGGGCAAATGGCAAGACGGCAAGCCGTGCTGAATCCTCAGAATACTTTTTATGGGGTTAAGCGCTTCATGGGTCGCAAATATGCCGAATTACAACCAGAATCTAAACGAGTACCTTACACCATTCGTCGGGATGAAGATGGCAATATCAAAATTCGCTGTCCCCGTTTGAAAAAACTATTTGCTCCTGAAGAAATTTCTGCTAAGATTCTGAGGAAATTAGCAGATGAAGCCAGTCGCCATCTTGGAGAAGAGGTAACTGGAGCAGTAATTACCGTTCCAGCTTATTTTAACGACGCTCAACGGCAAGCAACCAGGGATGCAGGGAGAATTGCTGGCTTAGAAGTATTGCGCATCCTCAACGAACCCACAGCAGCAGCTTTGGCATACGGTTTAGATAAGCGAGAGCGCCAGACAATCCTCGTATTTGATGTTGGTGGGGGAACCTTCGACGTTTCTATTCTAGAATTTGGCGGTGGAGTATTTGAAGTCAAAGCCACTAGTGGAGACACTCAGTTAGGAGGAAATGACTTTGATAAGAGAATTGTTGATTGGCTCGCAGAGAAATTTATCGAGCAGGAAGGGGTAGATCTGCGCACGAGCGATCGCCAAGCCTTACAGCGATTGATAGAAGCAGCCGAAAAAGCTAAAATAGAGCTTTCTGGAGTCAGCCTCACCGAGATTAACTTGCCTTTTATTACTGCTACAGAAGACGGTCCCAAACATCTAGAAACTAGGTTAGCTCGCTCCCAGTTTGAAAATTTATCCGGTGACTTGGTGGCTCGTTTGAGAGGTCCTGTTAAACAAGCTCTCTCCGATGCAGGGATCAGTCCAGTACAGATAGACGAAGTAGTATTAGTCGGGGGATCTAGCCGCATCCCTATGGTGCAACAATTAGTACGCAGCTTTATCGATAAAGAACCCAATCAAGGCGTTAACCCCGATGAAGTGGTGGCAGTAGGCGCGGCAATTCAAGCAGGTATCCTTTTAGGCCAGATGAATGAAGATATATTACTGCTAGACGTTACGCCTATTTCCATCGGCTTAGAGACTATTGGCGGGGTGATGAAAAAGCTTTTGCCTCGCAATACTACCATTCCTACCCGACGCTCGGATATCTTTTCCACCGGAGAAAATAACCAAACTATGGTGGAAATTCACGTCATCCAGGGAGAGCGGGAAATGGCCGGAGATAATAAATCTTTAGGTCGCTTTAAACTGACTGGAATTCCTCCAGCTCCCAGAGGCGTGCCGCAAATACAAGTATCTTTCGATATTGATGCTAACGGCATCCTGCAAGTAACTGCCAGAGATAAAACTACGGGTCGGGAACAAGGAATTACTATCCAAGGAGCCTCAAACCTGAGTGAGGCGGAAATTGAGCGGATGATGCGAGAAGCGGCCCAATTTTCTCGGCAAGATCGGGAACGGCGGGAAAGAGTAGAAAAGCGCAACCGGGCTAAAGCTTTAGTGGATCAAGCTCAAAGACGACTTAGAGAAGTAAACCTCGATTTTGGCACTCAGTTTGTCAGCTATCACCGCCGTCGCATAGAAGCTTTGTGCGAGGAAATTCTGGAGAGTTTGAAACGCAATGACGAGAGATCTCTAGATCGAACAGAGTCAGAACTGCGAGATGCCCTGTACGATCTAAATCGGGAAGTGCGCTGGCAATACGAAGAAGATGAAGAAATGGACTTTTTCGGCGCTATCCGTCGTACCTTTACCGGAGAAAGAGAGTTTGACGACCTCCCTTCAAGAGATTATGGTTATCGCGATCGCGATGACTCTCGCTATGGTGGCTATAACGATTATTACGACGAGAGAGAGTCACCGAGATCTAAATATCGCAGCCCTTATCCAGAATCTAATCGCCCTAACCCTCGCGGTCGCTCTCAGAATCGAGCCTATGAAAATGATTGGGATGAAGAAGATGATGAATGGTTTTAACTTGATCGCTCATTCTTAATATCTACTAGGCTGTTACGCTTGTGGCAGAGAGACAAGGGGGACAAGGTGGAGAGTTTGAAGGTTTTAGAGCACAGATGAACCAGGTGACGAGTGTAATTTAAATGCACATTAGCTGACCCACTAATAACTTAATAACCAATCATCAATAACTAATTTCTATGCAAAACTATAGGAACTACTATGAAATTTTGGCTGTTTCAAGAAATGCCTCCAGTGAGGAGATTAAAAGAGCATATCGCAGACTAGCTAGACGCTATCACCCCGATTTAAATCCAGGAGATAAAACAGCAGAGGAAAAATTCAAAGATATTAGCGAAGCTTACGAGATTCTCTCAGATGAAAATAAGCGCTCGCAATACGAGCAATATAGCCGTTTCTGGAGACCAACAGGTTGGGGCAGTAAAACTACTAGCTCAAGAGTAACAACTGGATTTAACCGCAATGGTAGCAGTCGCAGTTACGCTCAAGAAGTAGACTTCAGTCAATATGGAGATTTCAACAGCTTTGTGGAGCAACTGCAACAGCGTAAGGCATCTGGAAGCGCAGCTAGCAGCACTAGCGGACGTTCTCGCATCCGCATCGATACAGGAGATGCTTACCGTCCGGGAACTACAAAAACAGCCAAAGTAGTAACTCCTCGACCTGGTCGTCGAGATGTAGAAGCAAGGTTAACCATACCTCTAGAAAAAGCTTATCAAGGAGGAAGAGAGCGCATTCGTTTAGAAGACGGGCGATCGCTAGAAGTAGAAATGCCGATGGGGATGTTTAACGGTCAGCGAGTGCGACTCAAAGGTCAAGGTATTGGCGGCGGCGACCTCTACCTCAAAATCACTGTCGCACCTCATTCCTTCTTTAAATTACAAGGAACAGATATTTATTGTCAGGTGCCAGTAACTCCCAGCGAAGCAGTTTTAGGAGGTGCTATAGAAGTACCTACTCTTGACGGTATGGTTAAGATGAACGTACCTAGCGGTGTTAAGTCCGGTCAGCGCCTGCGCCTTGCTAATAAAGGCTATATTCGCAATCAAGGGGATCGGGGCGATCAGTTAGTCGAAATTCAAATTGCAGTTCCCGACAATATCACTATCCAAGAACGCAAAATATACGAGCAATTGCGGCAGATAGAAAGATTTAATCCTCGCCA
>JBFRWL010000191.1:0-11678 GCA_051439565.1 Prochloraceae cyanobacterium | reverse complement strand
ACATTATACTGGATGGACATAAACTGAAAGGTTTATTAATGATGTAGTTGAAAACCTTATTTCATAAAAGATTTAGGGATTTCAGACATTAATCTTTTAGGTGTGAGGAGCAAAATTAAATTATGTCTAGATTATTTTGGCGAGCCTTAAAAGCGGCTCCTGCTATTGTTGCAAGTTCTCTAGTGGTGACTAACGCAGCCGTAGCTCAAACCGTAACTTCCAACGAGTCTTCTCTTGATGCAACTTTAGACCAAATCGCTGGTTACAATGAAACAGCCAATAATTCAATGCCTCAGGTGACTAACGTTAACCAATTAAGAGACGTTTCTCCTGCCGACTGGGCTTACGAAGCATTACGGAGTTTGGTAGATCGTTATGGTTGTATTGTCGGTTATCCCGATCAAACTTATAAGGGAAATAAAGCTTTAAGTCGTTATGAATTTGCTGCGGGTTTAAACGCTTGCTTAAATCAAATTGAACGTCTAATTGCTTCTTCCGAAGCTGTACTGAGAGAAGATATCGAAACCCTCAGTAGATTACTGCAAGAGTTTGAGGCAGAATTAGCTACTCTCAGCGGTAGAGTTGATAGTTTAGAAGGTCGGGTTGCTTTTCTCGAAGATCATCAATTTTCTACTACTACCAAATTAAAAGGTGAAGTTATTTTCGCCTTAGGAAATAGTTTTGGTGACGATATTGATTCGCAATTTACATTTAGCGATCGCGTTCGCCTCAACTTTAACTCCAGTTTTACCGGAAGAGATCTTTTAAGAACTCGTCTCCAAGCGGGGAATACTCAGGGATTCAAAGCTGGAGTTACAGGAACAGATTCGACTCGTGTTAGTTTTGACCAAGGCAGTGGTAACGATATTAGGATCGACGATTTATACTATCGTTTTCCTGCCGGAGATCGCGTAAGAGTCTGGCTGGCTGGCAATTCTATCGGTACTCACAATATTTTAAACATTGGTAATCCCTATTTCAAAAGCACTGGTGCTGGAGCATTATCGCGCTTCCATACTCGAAACCCTTTAATCTTTCGTCCCGTACAGGGTACTGGTTTCGGGGCTAATGTTAAACTAAGCGATATGTTTAAATTTAATGCTTCATACTTAGCTACTAGTAACGATGGTGCCAATCCTTCTCTAGGTGAAGGCTTGTTCAATGGTTCTTTTAGTGCTGCTGCTCAGTTAGTGGCTGCCCCGACAGATAATTTGGAGATTAACTTTGCCTATATTCGTACTTTTGAAACGGGAGATGATGTCAATATTTCTGGTAGTACAGTAAGCGGCAATGCCAAGCGACCTTTTGGCCAAGTTGACACTTCCACTAATCGTTTTGGTTTAGGTGCTACTTATCAGTTTGGCGAAAGAGTTGCCCTCGCGGCTACCGGTGCCTATGCCGATGCTACGCAAAAAGAAGGCGGCGATGGTAATGCTGATATCTGGACTTGGAGTGCCAATATTGCTTTTCTCGATCTGATTAAGGAGGGTAGTGTCTTGGCGATCGCTGGTGGTCAGCCGCCTAAATTAACAGATGGAGATGGTGTTACAGAAGATCCAGATACTTCCTATATCATCGAACTATTCTATAAATATCCCGTCAACAAAAACATCATTGTGACTCCTGGTTTTTATGTCGTCACGAACCCCGATCACGATGATGACAATGATGCGGCATATGTTGGGTTAGTCAGAACTACTTTCAAGTTCTAGTCTTTAAAAGTAATTTTAAAAGTCATAAGTTAGGGGGTGTTTCCATGAACGAAACATCCTTTTTTTGCTTCTTTGAGGAATCAGGAGTCAGAAGTCAGGAGTCAGGAGTCAGGAGAATAAATGATGGAAACATGGAATATGTCTTAAGAAATGTAAAACTAACTCAAGAAACATTAATTAATTAAGTCTTTAAGTTTAATTTGTAGATAACTTTATTACTATTAGACTTGTTGTTAAATAAAATTCAAAACTTCTTACAAAGCTTAACATAGAAGAATAGAACTTGAACCTTAATATATTTGGAGAGCAAGATGGCGACCGAAGAAAATACACCTGAAAACTCTATAGAAGCGGAAAGAGGACCTGCGAGTCGACTAGAAGCAGCCATTTCTGAGCGCTTTGCTATCAGGCGCCCAAAAGACGAAGAACCGACCAGAGAGCCCGCTGCACCCATGGCTCTTGAGACAGTACGAGAGGGGACAGAACCCTCCGTTCCATCGGATACACGTCGCCGGATGATCAATGAATATCGTAAGAGACAGGCGAAACAGGTTCAGGAGGAACGTGCCCTTCCATCTTCAATGCTAGCCATCGATGGGGCTGAAGAAGAAGACGAAGACGAAGAACCATCTCCCCCCCAACCACCTCTACCACCACCGGCAAATAACTGGATTCCTATTGGTCCGAGTGTTTTACGTCAAGGACAAATGCCCAGTCGCAGTGCTATGGCTGGTCGCATTGCCGGTCTTGCAGTTTCATCAAGTGCATCACGGGTTTACGCTGCTAGTGCTAATGGTGGCGTGTGGCGTTCAGATGACAGCGGGGAAACATGGCATTCAACCATGGAGGCATGGGATCTGGATCCGACTACCCACTCATCCGACTCTCTTGCCTGTGGCGCGATCGCTATAGATTCAGCCGATCCAGATCGGGTATACGTCGGTAGTGGCGAAGGAGCATCTGTATGGGTCCAAAGTGACGGTAGTATCTGGGGGACAACGGCCTTTTATGGAGTTGGTCCGATTCGTAGTGATGATGGTGGAACTAGTTGGTATACAGAGCCGACGAGTACAACTGCCACATCTCTTGAGGGTCAAGCTTTTTATGCGCTGGCAGTTGATCCTGGAGATCGTGAAAGAGTCGTAGGAGCGACTACACGCGGTCTCTATCGGCGTGAACTAATATTGGGAGGTAGTACTTATCATTGGGTACAAAAACAAACTGGTGTTTGGACCAATGTTGTTGCTGCTCGCAGCGGATCGACAACGACATTCTATGCAGCAAGATGGGGCAGTGGCGTTTTTCGCTCCAACGATGGTGATAGCTGGACTGCTGTGACAACAGATTTTCCTACGACCAATGTGGGCCGCATCGGTCTAGCTGTACAGTCCAATAACCCTGATGTTGTTTATGCTCTGATTGCTCACTCTACAAGAATGACTATTCGTGGCGTTTGGCGTTTGGATAGCAATACCTGGCGTCAGGTCACTGGTCATCCAAGCGATCTTTTTGGGATTGGACGCGGCCAGGGAGGGTACGACCTGGCTGTCACCGTCGATCCAAATAATGTTAACCGCATCTACTTGGGGGGATCCACGCGCTCGGCAGCAGGAGCGATTCACCCGGCGGATGCATGGGCAGGTAACCTCTATCGGTGCATAGTAACCAGCAGCGGATCTGGAAGCAGCCTTTCCTATGGCATGACTAATACCGCTATCGGTGGCACGGTACATGCTGATATTCACACCCTGGTCTTCACTCCTGGAAACTCAAATCGGCTGTGGGTGGGGTGCGATGGAGGGATTTTCTTGACTGACAACGCTACTGGTAGCGCCTCTTTTATGGCTCGTAACACCGGTCTCAGCACCCTAACTATGGAGCATCTCAGCCAACATCCGACCGAGGATGCGGTACTTTTCTGCGGCACGCAGGATAACGGTACTGCGCGTTTCACCGGGGAAGAAGCATGGCTACATATGGCACCTGGTGACGGGGGCTTTTCCGTCGTAAACTGGAACGATCCCTATCGCATCGTGGTTACCTACCCTTCCACAGTGGTGCGCCGTTTTACCGATGGAGGTTCGCGCTACAACTACACGGATGTAACCCTCTCGTCTTTTGATGATGCTATCTTCTACGCACCCATGGTCGGCACCCCACGTAATCCCAGCAGTCCATCGGAGGCGGAACGCATTGCCATTGGCACCAATCGTCCCTGGATTAGCGACACATTCGGCGGTAGCTGGACTTCAATTCCTACTGGAAACACATCTGACCGATTAGGAACATGGACCTTAACCAACGATCCTCGCATCAAATCGATGGCTTTTGCCTCGTACACGCGGCTTTATCTAGGTTTGATGAACGGTCGCATTTACCGATATGATGAAGGTGTAACAGGATGGACGCGCACACGCATCGATGACGACGGAGGCTTACCAAGCGATTACAGTCTGCCAGTTACCGATATTGCCGTCGATTTAGCTGATGCCAGTGGTGATTCCATCTATGTAACCTTCGGCGGCCTGGCTGAGGACTACAGGCGAGTCTGGCACTACGATGGCACTGATTGGGAACAGCGCAGCGGACCAGCTACCAACTCCAGTCAGCAATTACTCGACGTTCAGCACAACGCTATTGTTGTGGATCCCACTCACCCAACCCACGTGTATGTAGGTGCAGACATTGGCATCTGGCGCAGCACTGATAGTGGCGCGACCTGGGCACCCTTTTCTCAGGGATTACCAGATACGGCAGTCTTCGATCTCCTGTTACATGATGGGCAAAGGCTGTTACGTGCAGCTACTCATGGTCGAGGTGTGTATGAGCGTCGTCTGGACACCACAACAGCGCAGGGTGTAGAGTTATACGTGCGTGACACACAGCTTGACCAGGGGCGTTTCACGACTGTGAATGGGCGAAACGATCCGATTGCCCCGGGTTTGCAAGTACAACACTGGCGTGGTCCTGATATCAAGCTAGATACACCAGACGCAATGGGAAACTACCAATTTCCACCTACAGATAACATTGACTTTTACGAATTCGTTGACAAGCTGAGCGACGACTCACGTAATGTTGCTACTCATGCAACTGCAACAATTACAACTCGTGTGTACGTACAGGTGCATAATCGTGGCATCACACCGGCCAATAATGTGCGCGTGATGTTGTTGCTGGCCAATGCTTCCGCCGGTTTACCTGCCTTGCCTGCCAACTACCAGATCAACGTCCAAAATGGCACTCCTATAAGTACAACACATTGGCAGACCGTGGGCACTGTCTCCCTAGACGATGTACGCGTCGGTGCGCCCAAGATCGCTGCTTTTAACCTGACATCTGATCTGTTGCCTCCTCCAGCAAGTTTAGCAGGCAACAATCATCACTGTGTATTGGCCCTCCTACATCATGCCGAAGATCCTTATACATCTAGCGTTACCCATACGGACAATAACAGTCTCCAGGAACGTAAGGCTGCCCACAAGAGTCTTAAGGTCGTTCAATTTAGAGCTACCTTAGCATCAGCACCAGTTATCGTGCCAATTCGCATCAACAATGCTTTTCTTGAAGAGCATCTTCTAACTCGTATACTTGTTCAGCTCAAAGGATATCCTGGCCGTGTGCGTATATTTATCCCACCTATGAATATCGATGGGCATTTTGAAGATGTGCTCGAAGGCTTAAACATTGGTCAGGAGTTTGATAACTTTGAGGATTGGGCGGAGCAACATCAAGAGATGATTCGACAAAATCAGGATAGCGAACATCCCTTTAACAGGCTCTGGGTAGAACAACGGATACATGACATTGAGCTCGCTCTAGCTTCTGATGTCATGTTGGTAACCGAAAATCCCAACCAAGTTGGTATCAACCGTATTGTTATGGAGCCAAACAGCTATCATACTCTTTTCTTCCTGTTCGACCGCCCTAATGCAGAGATTGGAGATACCTTTGACCTCGAATTCCTGCAGGAGGATGTCATAAGAGAGCAAATTATAGGTGGTATATCCACGCGAGTTGAACTAGTGCCGTAACCTCAGATCCCCGACAATTAGCAACTGACGACAATTCTTACTGTTTGGTACAGCTTTATTCGCTATCATACCTTTTGTTTATAGTCTTGTGGAAACGCCAGAGCATTTGTTCGGAGTTCGCATTATCCATGGTTTAGCGACGGCAATATATGGTCCAGTAACCCTTGCTTATATTGTTGATCGTTCAGGCACAAACTGTGCAGAGCGATTGGGCTGGTTCAGTATGGCCCGCACTGCAGGATACATCGTGGGACCGACAGTAGCTGGTTGGCTGTTACTCTCTTTAAAACCGGTTCAGGTCTTTAGCTACATCGGTCTGTGCAGTTGTATAGCTTTTGTGCCAATTATACTACTTGAGAATTCAACCCCAGTCCTCGCTTTACGACATCTGCCTCGCCGGAAATTGGTCATGAATACATTTAATGATACCAGGCGAAAATCTGCCGTCTGGCTTGCCGGAGGACTTGAAGCGGCAATGTATATAGCGCTGTACACACTCAAAGCTTTTCTGCCAGTTTATGCCGTGTCCACAGGGATGAGTATTGCTTTTGTCGGTGTTTTCTTTTCCATGCAGGAAGCAACTCACTTGATTCTGAAGCCTTGGAGTGGTCGCTAGTTACATGCAAATAGTGTGGGGACTGGGATGGGGTTGATTGGCATGCTCAAGAATGCAGGGAAGGTAGCTGGACCCATTATGGCTGGCTTTCTAATTAGCTGGATTGACTTCGAATATACGTTGAATGTCATTGGAGCAATGCTGCTGTTAGGTGCAATAGTTCTTCTCTACTATGACTTTCTTCATAGAAAGAAAAGGCAAAAGCTCTCAAGAGGCAGTAATGACCGTCTTTAAAGACTTAGGGAAGTCTGAGTCCAAGCGGGTACTAGAATACCAATTCAGTATTTGAAAACCAGGCAAGATCTGCTTTTGAGATTGGTACATCCTCTCCCCACCTTGATCCCTGCCGTGTACACATATCTTGTGCCAAGAATCATTTGCTTTGAAATCAATTGATTATGTAATCCTCAAAGCCCCATCTTACTGATAAAATCGGGATGACAGGATTTGAACCTGCGACATCCTGCTCCCAAAGCAGGCGCGCTACCAAGCTGCGCTACATCCCGTTTCGGACTACTTTGATTTAGTCCTGAATAAATATAACACAAATACCTCTAACAAAGTAGAGGAGAGATTGACTAAATTAGGGGCAATTCGCGAATCGCCCCTACAAGATTTGTCGCACTATTTTTTTTATTTGATATAATTTTTGATACTAATTAGGAAATTAAGTCAACCTATTGCCAGAATATTTTACATTTCGTTACAATAGCTGACGTGGCATCATAAAACAAGAAAAAGTTAATCTTATCCTTCTGACGTCTAACTGTTGGCAAGATAGGCATTAATCCCTTGGCAACTTAGATGCTTGCTGAGCAAATATGTTGTTTTTTTGGTGAGTAAGACACTAGTAAACTAGCTTCGCTCACCCCACTGTTCCCATCCCACCCTATGCAAAATTGCTTAATCATGATTGGCAACAATTCCGAAAATTTACAAGTTTGTTCCATCTGCGGCGTTTCCATCACTAAAGATGGCCAGGTTAACTTCTCTGATGGTAAGCCTGGAAGCCGTGCCAGACTCTATGCCAGAGTTTGCCAATATACAGAAAAGCCTGAATGTATCAATCGAGAAACCGAGCTTATTGGTGCAATTACAGCTCAAGATCACTATGAAACAGGTGAAAACCTAGTAATACCAACCCGTAGCAGTAATCAAGCAACCAACTAGATACACTCAATGAAGTCCAAACTTATAGAAGGTCAGGTTTCAATCCAACTACTCAAGCTATCGTTACCGATGGTTTGGGGAGTTTTATCGATCTTAGCTTTTAGTCTTGCTGACACCTATTTTGTAGCGCAATTAGGTACTAAAGAACTAGCGGCGATCAGCTTCACTTTTCCTGTGGTTATGGTTTTATCAAGCATCACCATGGGATTAGGAACCGGTATTTCTTCGGTGGTTGCCAGAGTCATTGGTCAAGGCGATCGCCAACGAGTTCAGCGATTGACCACAGATAGTCTGCTGCTATCTCTTCTAATTGTCGGTCTGCTCTCTACCCTCGGCTTAAATACGATCGACCCCCTCTTTACCAGCTTAGGAGCGCAACCTGACCTGCTGCCTTTGATTGGAGACTACATGAGTATCTGGTATCTAGGGATGGTTTTTCTTGTTGTGCCGTTAATTGGGAATAGTGCGCTCCGTGCTTGCGGGAATACACTCGTCCCCAGCATGATTATGACTTTAGCGGCTGCGATAAATATTTTACTAGATCCACTATTTATTTTTGGCTGGGGTCCGATTCCTGCCTTAGGTCTTAAAGGAGCGGCGATCGCAAGTGTGCTATCTCGCACTGGCATTTTAGTTGCTTCTCTCGGCTTTCTGCATTTCCAAGAGCGAATGCTAATTTTTCAGCTTCCTCGCTGGCAAACTTTGCTCCAAAGCTGGCAGAGTGTCATGTCTGTCGGGTTACCAGCCGCAGCAACCAACCTCATTTCTCCCCTTTCTGTCAGTTTTGCTACTAGCTTGATTGCCCAATATGGCGCGGAGGCAGTCGCGGGATTTGGTTTAGCGTCGCGGTTAGAAGCTTTAGCCTTGATTATACCCATAGCTCTTTCAGCGAGCATTGGTCCTTTTGTCGGTCAGAATTGGGGAGCACAACTTTACAGTAGGGTCAAAAGATCATTGCGCTTAAGTTTCTTCTTTTGTTTAAGTTGGGGGGGACTAGTTGCTATTTTATTAGGAACCATGGCACCAGAGATTGCTGCTTGGTTTGATAGTGATCCTGAGGTAGTCAGAAATGCCAGTAATTATTTAACCCTGGTACCTATCAGTTACGGAGCTTTAGGAATTGTCTTTACTACCAGTTCTGCTTTGAACGGTCTAGGTAAACCTATGCTAGCTTTAGGCATGTCTTTGTTCAGGCTGTTATTATTGTATATACCTCTAGCCTATTTAGGTAGTCAATTATTTGGTATTTTCGGTATTTTTGGCGCAGCTTGCTTATCTAATGGCATAGTGGGACTTTGGGCCTGGTTTTGGCATTCGCGCTGGAGTAATCCTGTGGCGAAAGTTACCTCAAGTCAGTTTTTGTCTCTTTCCGAAGATCATTAGAATGTATTTCAAGTCTGTTGAAATTTTATGTCCCCCTCTTATCCAGAAGAAAAATACTTACTCAGGGAGTGGCTTTACCAACGTTTCTTAGCTCTGGCAATCTATCCCAGTGTCTGGACTGCTGCGGGAGTTACTTCCCTAGTCTATTTTGTCCAAGAGACTCTCGGTCTATCTCACGATTGGCGAGCGATGGCTCTAATTTTTGCTGCCGCCCTGCTTTTTTACAATTTAGACCGTCTTCTAGACTCCTACCTTCAACCCATTCCCGATCCCCAAGCTCAGTCCTATGTTCTTCATCCTGGCTTTAAGCTTCTTTTACTGTTTACCACATTAGCTGTAGGAGTACTGCTATATCAAGCTCCTGTGACAGTAAGACTCGTGAGTTGCGTCGGACTCTTGCCTCTAATTTACGGCATGCCTTTACTGCCTTGGATAAAAGAGCAAAAGTGGCATTGGTATCGTCTTAAGGATGTTCCCGGAGCTAAAGCCTGGATTGTGGCGGGAATCGTTACTTATGGTCTAGTTGCTGTGCCTTTAGCCTATGCGGTCGTGGCGTTTAGTCGCTCTGCCGCGCTGATAACTATATTTTTACTAATTTTTACTGCTACTAATTCTCACCTATTTGACGTTCGCGATCTCAAATCTGATCGAGAGAAAGGAGTGCGAACTTTACCTTTAATTGTTGGGGTGAGGGCAAATCGTCTTATCTGGACTGGTTTTAATCTTGGTTTGATCGCAATTTTAGCCTGGTTCTGGGCATCAGGATGGAATATACCTGCATTAGAAGTAATTTTACTCGTACTTATAGTTAATCTAGCCTTTATTTGGCTTCTCAGTCCGGAAACCCCGAGAAATATTTACAACATAGCTTTAGATGGCTGTCTATTCTTACCAATTCTCTTAACCAAAATATTCCATTTACCTTACTGAATAGCAATAACTTACAGATAAATTTTATGATTACTGAATTTCCCTGGTTGACATTACTATTTCTCTTTCCTCTAGTTGCTGCTTTGCCTATTCCTTGGCTACCCGATAAGGAAGGCAAGACAATTCGTTGGTACGCTCTCGGTGTTGGGCTACTAGAGTTTAGTCTCATTACCTATAGCTTCTGGCGCTTCTACGATCCCCAATCTCCCGATTTACAACTCGTAGAAAGTTATTCCTGGCTGCCCCAGTTAGGAATGAATTGGTCTTTGGCAGTAGATGGTCTTTCTTTTCCTCTAGTGCTACTATCGGCCTTAGTTACAACCTTGGCAATTTTGGCTTCTTGGCAAATAAGTCATAAGCCCCGTCTTTACTTTTTTCTGCTGTTAGCCATCTACAGCGCGCAACTGGGTGTTTTTCTGGCCCAGGATTTGCTGTTATTTTTCCTCATGTGGGAGTTAGAGTTAGTTCCTGCCTATCTTTTGCTATCGATTTGGGGTGGAGAAAGATGTCGCTACGCCGCGACGAAATTTATTCTCTATACAGCAGCGGGATCTCTGTTTATCCTAGTGGCGGCTTTTGTTTTAGCCTTTGCTGGCGAGAGAACCAGTTTTGAACTAACCCAATTGGCTCTCAATGATTATGCCCAACCTATACAAAATTTGGCTTATCTCGCTTTCTTGATTGGTTTTGGGGTTAAATTACCGCTATTTCCTCTACATACTTGGCTGCCAGATGCTCATAGCGAAGCTCCTGCCCCTGTCTCAGCAATTTTAGCTGGCGTCTTGTTAAAAATGGGAGGATACGGGTTACTGCGGATGAATGTCGAGTTATTACCAGATGCTCATCAATATTTTGCCCCAGTTTTAGCTATTTTAGGAGTTATCGGCATTCTTTACGGCTCTTTAGCGGCTTGGGCACAAACTAATCTGAAACGTCGCATTGCCTATTCTTCCGTTGCTCAGATGGGATTTGTCTTGGTGGGAATCGCCTCGATTTCAACCTGGGGAATTAGCGGAGCGATCTTACAGATGATCTCCCACGGGTTAATTGCCGCATTGCTGTTTTTTCTGGTTGGTGCTCTTTACGAACGAACACATACTCTCAAACTGGAGCAGATGGGAGGATTGGGTAAGCAACTACCTGTTACCTTTGCCTTCTTTACTATAGGTTCAATGGCAGCTTTAGCATTACCGGGGCTGAGTGGATTTGTCGCCGAATTAATGATTTTTCTGGGTTTTACAACCAGTGACTTTTACGGTACAACTTTTCAAACCATCGTAATTGTGATGGCTACTGTTGGGATTATTTTCTCGGCTATCTATTCCTTGGCTAACTTACGGCAGATATTTTTTGGCTCGCTTCAGCAGGAAAGCTTGACAGATAAAGTTTTGAGTGAGCTGCGACCAAGAGAAAAGTTTATTGCTGTTTGTTTATTGCTACTAATTACTAGTGTCGGAATTTATCCTAAATTAGCCACTGATGTTTTTGCTACTAAAGTTACAGCAATGACAGCGCAAATGCATCAAAATCAAGCGATCGCCTCTTTAGGGGATTTCTCCGCAATAATAGACCATTAACTCAGTATTGAATATTAAACATTGACCATTTAACATTAGACAGGAACTTTTCTCGTTCCTCGTCTCCTGGCTCCCATTCCTTGTTTAATAATTATGGTTGGTTATCTAGTTTTCTTGACAATTTCAGCTGGTTTATTTGGCATTTTCGCTCTGGGTTTGAATTTGCAATGGGGTTTTACGGGCTTAATTAATTTTGGTCATGTCGCTTTTATGACTGTTGGGGCTTATGCCACTGTTTTGCTAACTTCTCAAGGAG
>JBFRWL010000190.1:0-24606 GCA_051439565.1 Prochloraceae cyanobacterium | reverse complement strand
TTCTCATAGCATACTGCACATCCAAATTGAGAATTTTTTCAGAAATTTTATATACTTCCTCATCTAATTCTTCGCTAATATACTTAGTTAGTAATTTAGCTGTTTCTTCTAAATTTTTTTCTTGTTTTTGTCGAGCCGACTCGCTCTGAGTATCTGTTGTAATTATTAGGGATAAAATACGATCAACTATTCCCAAAAAACGACATTGCAAATAACGTTTATGCTCAAGGGATTTGTTTGGCTGAGACTCAGTTGAAGAAGGTTGAATCTGTTGGGTAATAATTCTCCGCAGATTATTATAGCGGCGTATTTTCCGGTTTCCTTCCTTAATTCTTTGTAAATCTTGACCTATACTTTCATAGCTGGGCAGGCTAATTAGAGAATCTTTAACAGTTTCCCAGATATTGGGTTTAGCCATTACTTGAAACTCTGGAGAACCCAAAAAGCTTTCAGGATTAGGATCGATATACAATAGTTTTCGACTAACAGGACGGTAAGCACTCCGATAGTAAATTGCCTCAGTGGTATAACTGAAGGGACGATTATCTAACACGCCACCATCGACGAAATGTAATTGATATCCAGTTTTTTCTGGGGGCTTAGCAGGAAGTTGACGCTCCTCTAATTGTCCCCATTCTACAAGTTTTTTATCAACTAATGTAGTGTCCGACTCCTTCTCCTTAAGTTTTACTGTTACCACTGGAAAAGCAAGGGGAAAACAAGAGGTAATCCGGCATAATTTTGCCAAAGCTTCAGAGGTAATTTTGTCATTTGGTTTAAATGGGGTATATTTATCTTCTCGACGATCTCGACGGTGTTGCAGGTGGAAAACAACTCGGTGATTTTTGATTTCAATCAGCTTACTATTGTGGTCAAACTCTGTAGAGATTTTGCCTAGTATATCCGTGCCAGTAACAAACAAATCCAACTCTCTAAAATCTGAGTACCATTCACCTTGAGGAGCTTTACTTCGTTTATTTCCTCCTGTTTCAAAAGCTTTACATAGCTGATCTTGATAGTATCCTTCCCCATCTAAAACTGAATTAACTTCTTCTTGAGAATTGGGGCGATCGACCTCACGCATTAACTTATTAATATCTCCAGTATTGCGCCAAATATCAGCAAATTGATCGAAATCAATAACCTTATCTTGATTACTATTAGTTAAGGCATAACTGAGGAGAACTCCGTTAATCCCTCCGGCTGAAGTTCCTGAGATAATATCAACGACAATATCTGAGTCTGTCAAAGCTTTAATCAGCTTATAAATACCCCGCCCTCGCACTGCATTATAAAATTCCCTACAGATCCCATTCATGTAGATGGCAAGGGAAACTCCTCCGTAGAGCACTAAGCCCAAGCGAAATTCATTGTTAAAGTTAGGTTTTTCTAGCATAGTTTTACAATGAAGGCGAAAGTCAAGGTGAGGGCACAATAACACAACTCCTCTTAGTAACAACTGACATTATTGACAAACTTAACAATTTCCTCTAATAGCAAGATATTTTGAATTAATAAGGTTTTTTGGACATATTTGAGATTTATAGCCGATAAATACGTATAAACTACTAGTAAATCTTTCTATTGATTAAAATTTTGATTAATTAGTATTGCTTAGAATTAAAAATAACGTAAATTTACCTATCTACATTAGCGATCTCATTAATTTCACGGTAAGATTAAATTTATGGTAAAAATTCACTACCAAGTCTTTATCTGTCTACTTTTGCCAACGCTTGATTAATGAGAACAGAAATTAATCAAGCAGACAAGCAAATCGATCAGAGCAGGATTACTAAATTATGAAAACCAACTTGAAGCAAGTTTCTATAATCAGTTCTTTGTTAGTAGCATTTTCTTTTCTTCCCTGTAGCAGCTTGCTAGCCAATGAGGCTGAGGAAGAAACAAAGCTGGCTTATCCACAAAATTATTCACAAATGTATATGAAAACTTGTCTATCTGATGCTAATGAGCAAAATGCAGGACAATTTTTAGAAGCAGAAGATATCAAAGAATTGTGCAGTTGCACTTTCGAACACTTTACAAGTAATTATACTTACTCAGAATACGAAGCTCTTCCTCGGGAAGAAAAGGAAAAGGTAGGGAATTCCTGTTTTCAGAAAATATTGTTTCAATAACAAGGACAAAGGGGAGAAGAGGAGAGGTAGAGACAAGAGAGAGGGGATAAACAGCTAGTTTGAAGAGGATTAATGTTATCTTTTTTTACAGCAACTTGAATGCTAATATTGACACAGCGCCTGCCTTCTGAAGTCAATACACGTGTCAACTTTATACTCTACCTGACAGCAGATCAACGGACTAGAATGCGCCAGCGTATAGAAATACCAGACGGTCAATGTTTGTATTTGCGTTTGCCTAGAGGTGCAGTATTAAAAGAAGGAGATTTATTACAATCTGAAACTGAAGATACAATTGTTCGTATTGCTGCTAAACCAGAATCAGTAATGAAGATAACTGCGAAAACACCACTAGATTTACTCCAAGCAGCATATCATTTAGGTAATCGCCACGTACCCTTAGAAATTGCTTCATCTTATTTAAAATTTGCTCCCGATCGGGTTTTAGCTTCAATGTTAGTAAATCTGGGATTGGAAGTTAAAGAGGAAATTTCCCCTTTTTATCCCGAAATTGGTGCTTATGCACATAAGCATTAAGATTATTTTTTCAAGTAATTGATACCAATTCTTAAAAGTAACTGGAGACATAAGCTGTCAAATATTTAATCAAATCGACTACTTATATGAACGATCGAGCACATTTGCTCTTAAAATTATTGCAACTAGCTAGTCCGACTCTTCCGGTAGGAGCATATAGTTATTCTGAAGGTCTAGAAACCTTAGTTGAAAGTTGCATAATTGACAACCAAAATAGCTTAGAAATATGGTTAGAGAGAGAATTAAGTTACGGCGCAATTAGATTAGAAACAGCAGTAATGCTGAGAGCATATGACTGTTTTAGCAGCCAAGATTTACAGGGTTTAAACTATTGGAATAGTTGGCTAAGTGCTACTAAAGAAACTTCAGAATTGCGACAGCAAAGTTGGCAAATGGGTAATACTTTGTTACGGCTACTAATAGATTTAGAAAAATCAAATAAGATTACAAAAAACAACTCTTTGTTTACAAGTTTAGAAGATTGTGCTAAAGCAGTAGGAAACCCTTGTAATTATGCGATCGCTTTTGGTATTGGTGCCGCTAACTGGCAACTAAACCGAAAAGATAGCGCACTAGCTTATCTACATAGTTGGACGACTAATCTGATTGGTGCTGGGGTAAAGTTAATTCCTTTAGGTCAAACTACTGGGCAACAGCTATTACTAAAATTAGGCGATCGAATTGCTGTGGCGGCAGATAAAATTTTAGCTCTAGATAATGACGACGATTTAATTAGTTGTAGTTGGGGATTAGCAATGGCGAGTATGGCTCACGAAACTCAGTATACTCGTTTATTTCGCAGCTAATTTAAACTAAAATTAGTATTAACTTTAACCTTTATGAGTGCTTTTCGTGTTGGCATTGCTGGTCCTGTCGGTTCGGGAAAAACGGCTCTTGTAGACGCTCTGTGCAAAGAAATCCGTGCTGAAATGCAAATTGCCGTTGTAACTAATGATATATATACTCAAGAAGATGCTCAGTTTTTGATTCGCTCTCAAGCTTTAGATAGCGATCGCATCGTTGGCGTAGAAACAGGGGGTTGTCCTCACACGGCTATCCGGGAAGATGCCTCAATAAATATAGCCGCGATCGAGCAGTTAGAAGCTAGGTTCGATCGCTTAGATTTAGTGTTTTTAGAAAGCGGTGGTGATAATTTAGCCGCAACTTTTAGCCCTGAATTGATTGACTTAACTATCTATGTTATCGACGTAGCTGCTGGCGACAAAATACCTCGTAAAGGCGGTCCCGGTATTACTAAGTCCGATCTGCTAGTAATCAATAAAATCGATCTGGCACCCCACGTAGGAGCAGATTTACAAGTTATGGAAAGAGATGCTAAAAAAATGCGAGGCGATAAACCTTTTGTGTTTACTAATTTGAAAACTAAACAAGGTTTAGATGTAGTGATAGAGTTTATTAAATTACATTTGGTCTGAGCAGGTAAGTGGGTGGGCGAAAATAAATATTAAACCAAAATAATGAGTTAGCTGTTAACTGAGGTGTTGTTACATCTGACCTCTGACCTCTGACTAATGAAAGGATTTAACAATTAGCACAATCACAGACTCGAACAACTTAGGATGGCATGGCATACTTGACCTAGTGTATGCCAATCGTAGTGGTGCAACTGAACTAACTCATACTTACAATAAGGCACCTCTCAAAATACAGCGATCGTTTTATCCAGAGGGACGAGAAATATGTCATAGCGTGGTCTTACATACTGCTGGGGGAATTGTCGGAGGAGACAGACTATCGCAAAATATCCATCTGCAAACAAATGCTAAAACTCTAATTACAACTGCAGCTGCGAGTAAAATTTATCGTAGCAATGGACAACAAGCAAGACAAAACATCAACATCGAGATAGATACTGGTGCTTGCTTAGAATTTCTTCCTCAAGAGGCGATCGTCTTTGATGGTGCAGTTTATCGTCAAGATTTAAAAGTAGAATTAGCGCCTGGTGCCAGTTGGTTAGCATGGGAAATAATGCGCTTCGGTCGTTCGGCGAGAGGAGAAAAATTCTTGCAAGGGGAATGGCGTTCCCATACTGAAGTTTGGCAGCAGGGATGTCCTGTGTGGATAGATAGACAGTGGTTGCTAGGAGGAGATACACATTTTTTGAGTGCTAATGCTTTAGCCGGACAGCCCGTAGTTGGAACTCTTACTTACATAGGACAACCAATTTCTCAAGAAGTTGTAGACAAAGTAAGAGAACTCTGGAATAAGACCAAAAGACAAGATGAAGCAGGAGTAACTCAACTTTTAACTGGATTATTATGCCGCTATCGTGGTAATTCTACCTTAGAGGCGAGAAACTGGTTTACAGAGGTTTGGCAGTTGCTGCGTCTGGGTTATTTAGGACAACCTGCTGCTAAACCGAGGGTTTGGCAATAAATGTAGGGGGAGGTCAGAGGTTAGAGGTCAGAGGTAACACCTAACAACTATTGCCTAGGGAAATAATATGAGAAGGAATTATTTATGCAACTATCACCTCAAGAAAAAGATAAACTACTGATTTTTACTGCTGGTTTACTAGCAGAAAGACGCAAAGCAAAAGGATTAAAACTCAACTACCCCGAAGCAGTTGCCTATATATCTGCTGCCATTTTAGAAGGCGCAAGGGAAGGGCGTACTGTGGCAGAATTGATGAGTTATGGAAAAACTCTCTTGAAACGAGATGAGGTTATGGAAGGAGTACCAGAAATGATTGAGGAGGTTCAGGTAGAAGCAACATTTTCCGACGGGACTAAACTGGTGACAGTTCACAATCCGATCGCCTTTTAACTGCTTACAGCACTAAGAGCTAATGCATCGCAGGTAGGTAGAAGGAAATTGTCTGCTATAGGACTCAACCCCTGCTGATAAAAAAGCACGTAAAGGCTCTATTCAGTGGGTTTCTTAAACCTTGCTCCCTTCGGTCGCCAGAAGACTCGTGCCTCTACCTTCTGCCTTACTCCGAAGGGGCTGAGAAAAGAATTATTAAGTTTAACGAATGTATTCTTTGAGGATGCTGTTACGGTTGGGATGACGTAGCTTGCGTAGAGCTTTCGCTTCAATTTGCCTAATTCGTTCTCGGGTAACGTTAAATATTTGCCCAATTTCTTCTAGGGTTTTCATTCGTCCGTCATCTAAGCCATAACGCAAGCGCAGTACGTCGCGTTCGCGGGGGCTGAGGGTATCGAGTACGTTTTCTAGGTCTTCTCGAAGAAGATTTTTAGAAACTTCGTCTTCTGGGGTTTCGCCATCGGCTTCGATAAAATCTCCCAGTCGAGAGTCTTCTTCTTTGCCAATGGGTGTTTCTAGGGAAATGGGAAGTTGAGCAGATTTAGCAATAAACCTTAGCTTCTCGATGGTCATTTCCATGCGAGTCGCAATCTCTTCTTCTGTGGGTTTGCGACCCATTTCTTGAGAGAGAATTTTGGTAGTTTTTTTAATGCGAGAGATGGTTTCATAGAGGTGAACGGGTAAGCGAATGGTGCGAGATTGATCGGCGATCGCTCGCGTAATTGCCTGTCTGATCCACCAAGTTGCATAAGTCGAGAATTTGTAACCTTTTTCGTGATCGAATTTTTCTGCTGCTCGAATTAAACCCAGTGAGCCTTCCTGAATCAGGTCTTGAAAAGATAAACCCCGATTCATATATTTCTTGGCTATTGAGACTACTAACCGTAGGTTAGACTGCACCATTTTGTCTTTAGCCCGCCGTCCTAAGTATAGGCGACGACGAAAGGGTCGCAACTCCATGTCAACTTCTTGAGCCCACTCTTCATCTCTGGGAATTCGCTCTAAGCGCTGGCAAAGTTGCTCACGGATCCGTTCTAATTCTAGTAAGTCCGCAATTTTACGAGCAAGTTCAATTTCTTCTTCTGCTCGCAACAGCCTAATTCGACCAATTTCTTGTAAATAAATTCGAATCGAATCCTCAGTATAAGGCTTTTTTTTGCTTCGATCGCTACGACTGGTGGGATTAAGTTTGCGAGTTTTCCTCCCCACTGATTCTGCGACTGCTTTCTGAAGTTCCTCGTCTGTAACTTCTTCAGGATGTTCGCTAATTAAAAACTCCCACTCATTAGTTGGTTCGGCGATAGTTGCCAGTACGTCATTAGCCTGCGTCATTCCCTTTTCCTCTTGTTGCTTCAGTACACAATTAGAAGATAGTTCTAATTTATCTAGCTAGTTCAAATTAATAGGTTCTTGTTCAGGTTTATTCTTCAATCCTCACTCACCTGCAAAATATGAGAAAATTCTATGAGTTTGCCTCTTTAGTTGAACTCTTAGAACAAATACAGGCAATAGCTATGATTTTCAAGAAGATTGGAGACCTTTTTGATTGTAGCCTCGATCACTAGAAATTAGTTATTCTTTTCTATATTATTTTTATTAGTTAAGTAGTACATATGTTCAGGGTATCCATCGAGATTTAGAACTGCTAAGTTAGCAAAGTCTATTGATTGAAAGCGGGTTTTTGCCAGCCATAAATCAAAGTAGTAGTAGGCGAAAGCCAGCAGACAAAAAAGTGATAATAACCAAACAGGGTAGGCGATCGCATGAGAGTGGGTTAGAGTTAGATAAATCATCAATTTGTTAATCTTATTGACTCAACAGAAATAATTTGTTGCCAAAGATCGTTAACAGTTACAAAATGATAGCCTCGCTCTAATAAACGAGGAATCAAATCGGCAGTAATTTTAGCTACATCTTGTCCTCCATGATAGCCATCGTGCAAGACGATTAAAGCTCCATTACGGACATTTTCCAAAACTCGTTTTCGAACAATCTCAATTCCAGGACGTAACCAATCTTCTGGGACAACGCTCCACATGACTACGCGATAAGATTGCTGGTGTAATTGCTCTAATATATTGGGAGTAAATAAACCATTGGGAGGTCTAACATCTCGAATTGCCTTTGGGTTAAGCTGGCACGTTTTAGCGATCGCTTGTTGAGTTTGAGATAAACTTTGTTCGAGATCGTCTTTGCTTAATAAAGGAAAAGAATGATGATAATAACCGTGTAGTCCCAGCCAATGTCCTCTTTGATAAATTTCTTTTGTCAGTTGAGAATTGTTAGTAACGCAATTACCTAACAAGAAAAAACTAGCTTTGACATGGTAACGCTCTAAAACTTTTAATAGCTCGGGGGTATATTCTGAATGGGGTCCATCATCAAAAGTAAGAGCGATCGCCTTACTCGAAGAGACTCCACTCCAGAGACAGTTGGGAAAACTCCACTGGAGAATAGGCTGCAAAATAGGATAAAGAGGCGCAAACTGCATAAAGCAAGCTTTTTATCGATCACAATTGCCAATACTTGACCAACTATCTTAAATCATGATAAAGATTTTTGCCAGGACCTTGACTTGAAAGTTAAGTCAATATAATAAATAGCCTAAGTAAGTAGTCGGACAAAAGTAAAGTTAACTATAGAAACAAGGGAACAGGGAACAGCACAGAATTAATATTCTTGACACTTCTTAACATAGTTTTGTTTATTTATAGCCGACTACAAAGGTTGGGTTAAATTAATTAGAAAATAGTTGACAGCTTACTAATTTTGGCTTCTGCCTTCTTTTAAAATCGAGATATTATAATTGATGGGAAGAGGAACAAGAGAGAGTAGTTTTTAGACACGAACTCTTATCCCCATGCTTTGTTCGAGACATTGGCGGGTGAAGCGGGAAACTCGACCTTAAAGCTTCGTCAGTAGCGAAGTGCAAGGCAAATTAGTTAGCCTTCAGCATAAGTCCTTAAGGGAGAATCAGGAAAAACAACAAGAGATAGTGGATTTAAAACAAGTAATTATCGCCTATAAAGCTGGGGACTCCCAAAGCAAAGCTAGGGCTGAAAAATGCGCTCGGCAGTTAGAAGCACGTCGCTGCGATGTTTTAATGGGTCCGAGTGGCTTTAAAGATAATCCCTACCCAGTTTTTTTAGCTTCCTCCAACTCAAAAATCGATTTGGCTGTTGTGCTGGGGGGAGACGGTACAATTCTAGCAGCAGCGCGACATCTTGCCCCAGAAGGAATTCCTATCTTAGCAGTGAATGTGGGAGGACATCTAGGATTCCTCACTGAACCTTTTGAAGTATTTCAAGATACTGAACGAGTTTGGGAGCGCTTAGAAACCGATCGATATGCAGTACAGCAACGGATGATGTTACAGGCTGGCTTGTTTGAGGGTTCGCGCACCGATCCAAAAGCTGCCAGCGATAGCTTCTTGTGTCTCAATGAAATGTGTGTCAAACCTGCGTCAATCGATCGAATGCCCTCTTCGATCTTGGAGATGGAAGTAGATGGGGAGGTAGTTGACCAATATCACGGAGATGGTTTATTAGTCGCTACTCCTACTGGTTCTACTTGCTATACAACTTCCGCCAACGGTCCAATTTTACATCCTGGAATGGACGCGATCGTCGTTACTCCTATCTGTCCCTTAAGTCTTTCTAGCCGTCCAATAGTTCTCCCTCCTGGTTCTGTAGTAAGTATCTGGCCACTGGCAGATCCCGAATTAAATACTAAACTTTGGACTGACGGCTCTTTAGCTACTACTATTTGGCCGGGACAGCGGGTAGCAGTGCGGATAGCAGATTGCTGTGCTAATTTTATCATCCTGCGACAAAGCTACTCATTCTACCAAACTCTCAGGGAAAAGTTGCAGTGGGCAGGTGCAAGAGTTCGCTATAGTAATAATCATCGAAGTTGATTTGGCGAGGTCAGGGGTCAGGGATTTTCAACAATCAATTACTATGAAAAAACGAAGAAGACACACCTAAAGTTCCCTATCAGATTACTATAGTCAAGACGGGAACAGTTATGTGAGGCTAACGATACTGAAACAAAAATAAATACAAGTTGCCTTTAGTAAATATATTTTAGAGGACAAGTTATCAAAGATTCTGATGGGACTGGAACTGTTTTGCGCTGCCCAGAAGCATAACGTAAAAATTGGTCGATGTTAATTCCTGATGCTACGATTTTATCTGAGTTGGCAGCTAATCTCACCAGCCCATTAATCCCTAGCAATTGACCTTTTTGGTTTAAAATTGGACCGCCACTCATCCCTACCCTCACCAAATTCGTATAGGTTAGAGAGTAGCCGAATGGAAGTTGAGAGTTAATTTCTGTTAACTTTCCCTGACTAGTCAGAAAAACTCGACTATGCAGCCTGCCACCAGAATGCGCCCAACCCCCAACGTAGACCTTCTGACCAGCAGTGAGTTTTTCAGTATCTCCTAGCTGAGCGACTTCGTAGGACAAGGAGCTTTTAAACAGAAAAGTTGCCAGATCTAGTTCGGGAAGTAGCTGAATGGTACTAGACTCAATTGAATGACATTTTCCGTCAGGGGTAACGAGTGCGTAAGTACCTTTTTTTTGTACTACATGGGCATTAGTGAGAACTTTGTATATTGTTCCGACTCGTTCGACAATTACGCCACTTCCTTGAGCTGTTCCCTCAATACGAATGGTAATCTCTTGTGCCACTTTCTCCGCCGTCGGCGTGGTTGCTAGGGTCGTTACTTTCACTGCTAGAAAGTTAACAGTAATAGTTAAGATAAGCAATAAAGGTCGAAAACCTCTAGAGAAAAAAAGCATACCTCACTCAACAACTCCCAATAGTTAGTTGGGTAGGACGAAAATAAATATAAAACCGAAATGAGCAGTTAGCTGTTAGCTATTTCTTGGTTGTTTATTGCTCATTGCTGTTTGTTATTGTCTCCCCACACTTCCCACACTCCCCACACTTCCCCTCTCTTCCCACACTCCCCCTCTCTCTCTCTCAACCATTTTCTAATTAATTTGACCAACCTATTTACTTTTTAATAGCAATAAATTTACCTGGATTTTGATAGTTTCCTTTCCCATCGTGTATGCGAAAATCTAAATGAGGACCTGTAGACCAACCTGAATTACCAACACTAGCAATTTCATCTCCTTTGCTCACTTTCATGCCAACGCGGACGCGAATAGAACCGCGTTGTAGATGTCCGTAGCGAGTAATTAAGCCATTAGAATGTTTAATATCGATCCAATTGCCCAAGCTACCTCCACAATTTAATTTGGCAGCCGACTTTCCCCTATCTACACAATAATTAGTTATATAAATTACTTCTCCACCATCAACAGCATGGACGGGAGTTCCGATGGGTGCGCTCAAATCGATACCATAATGAAATTGTCTTCTTCTAGTGTAAGGACGTCTGCGCCAACCAAAACCACTAGTGAGAATTGCCCCTTTGCGGATCGGATGAATAAACTTGCCAGTTGTTGTGCCAGCAGGCGGTTGCTCTTTTATATCAGTAGTTTTAGCTGGTGCTTGCTCTTGCTTTTCTGGCAAAGGTAATTGTTCAATCAACTTCACCAATGTGGCAGTCAACGTAGCAGACTGAAGGTAAGCCTTATCTGTAAGTGAATCTGAATTGGCTTCCACAGCTAAGAAAGTTGGATCGAGATGTTGCTGTTTATGAGAAAATTGTTCCCGATCGTGGGGAATTGACGAGCTTGAACGAGCAACAAAAGTGAGTCCTAAAAATATTACCGCTCCTATCAAGCGGTAAGCAAAAGACAGTTTAGAGTAGGGCACTTGAGCTATCGAGTGATTTTAGGTTTTTATTGGCTCGATCGTAACCTAAAAAGAAATTTTTGTAAATAAATGTAAAAAAATTAATCGATCGCCGTTTCGTCATACTAAACGGGAGAAGTTTTTTTAAGATACTTTAAGGTCTATGTATTACTCAGACCAAGAAAGAACACAAATGCAATTAACGAGCTTTTGTTGCGGATATAGGTAGTCATGGTGCCGATCTGTTCAGGAGAAAGTTGTTCTCGGTTTTCAAGCTGTTTGAGTAACTGCTCGCTTAAATCATTGTCACTAAGCTGAAGAAGAATATGAGTCTGGGTTCGTTCAATCAAAGATCAAAACTGGCGTAACCTGGAAACTTCCATGAGAACCGAAAAAATTTGATTAAGTGAGTAGGAACAGGAATTTTATAAAGTTTTTCAGCCACTGGTCACCGATCTCCAACTAGTCTGGATAGAAGGCTAGTTATTGTCTATGAGCCAAAATATTGTTGACTCTTCCCCCCCCCAAAATTTGCTCCCGTTCGGAGAGTAGGTTATTGCTTTTCAGGTTAAAAATTCACAGCAAGAAAAAATTGTGATGAGAAAAATCAAATTACAGCAGCTTTTTTTAAGCACAATAGCTTTAACTCTAGCCATAGGACTTTCCAATTGCCAAGTCAAACAAGAGCCAGAGACTAAAGAGGTAAATAACTCATCTCCGGCCGCAGGAGTCTTAGTTTACGGTTCGGGAGGACAGCCTGTGAGCTTAGAACCAGGTAATATTATCGATGGCAACTCGTTGATAGTGCAACGACAAATTTACAATCGTTTGATTGACTTTAAACCCGGAACTACCGAACTTCAACCCGGTCTGGCATCCAAATGGTCTGTCTCAGCAGATGGAAAAATTTGGACATTGCAACTGCGCCCAGGAATTAAGTTCCACGATGGCACTGATTTTGATGCCGCAGCGGTCAAATTTAATCTAGAGCGCTGGTGGGATGCCAACAACCCCTACGGATATCGGGATGCGGGCAAAAATTATAAAATTTGGTCAGATCTGTTTGGGGGTTTTCGGGGAGAACCAGACTCCCTAGTCCAAGATATAGTTGTAGAAGAGCGATATCAGATTAAATTTGTACTCAAAAATGCTTTTGCTGCTTTTCCGGCGGCTTTAGCCTCTGGTTATTTCGGTATTGCTAGTCCGGCTGCCGTAAAAAAGGCAGGTGCAGACTACGGAACTCCTGCTTCTCTAGCTGTGGGAACCGGGCCTTATCAATTCAAAGAATGGCGGACTGGTCAGAGAATTATCTTAGAAAAAAATCCCAACTATTGGAAACCGAATTTACCTGTTGAAGAAAAATTGGTCTTTCGCTTTATTAGTGACCCTGCCGCTAGATTAGCTGAACTCAGAGCAGGAGCGATTGACTTTACCGTAGACCTGACTCCAGAACAACTAGCAGAAATCAATCGGGATCCCAACTTAGAAGCAGTTTTGCGCCCATCTTTTAATGTGGGTTATTTAGCCCTTAATCCAAGCTACCAGCCTCTGTCCCAAGAAAAAGTGCGTCAAGCGATCGCTATGGCAATTAATCGTCAAGATATTGTGGCGGCTTTCTGGGGAAAATTAGGAACCACTGACAGTCACTTTCTTCCTCCGGCGCTCGATTGGGCTCGATCTTCTAATATAAAAGACTATGAGTACAATCCCAAACGGGCCAAAGAACTCTTGGTAAAAGCTGGATATCCTAACGGTTTTGACCTGGAATTGTGGTACATGCCAGTTTCTCGTCCCTACTATCCCAATCCCAAACCGATTGCGGAAGCCTTTGCGGCCGAACTGAGCGATATTGGGATTCGGGTCAGTTTAAAAACCAAAGACTGGGCTGCCTATTTAGAGGACCGTCATCGAGTACCTGGCTTTCAAGCCTTCATGTTGGGTTGGACGGGAGACTACGGAGATCCTGACAATTTTTACTATCCTCATTTTGGTCCTACCGGAACATCGGATTTAGGCAACTGGAAAGATGAACGCTTGCTGCAATTATTAGAACAAGGACGCCAGATCCAAAATCAGCAGGAAAGAGCTAAGATTTACTCTCAGGTAGATGAAATTATTTACAAAGCCATCTTGCGCATCCCGATCGTTCACTCCCAACCCCTTTTAGGGAAACGAACTAATATTAAGGGTTGGCAACCGAGCCCTCTCGATTCAGAATCTTTTGAAACGGTTGATAAATTCTGATGACCAGATATATATTCAAGCGTCTTTTGACTTTGATGCCCGTGGTGTTGGGAATCACGCTGCTAGTTTTTGGCTTTCTGCATCTCATTCCTGGAGATCCGGCTGTAGCCCTTTTAGGAGAAAGAGCCACCCCAGAACAAGTCGCTTCCCTTAGAGAACAATTAGGTTTGAATCGTCCCTTACCCTTACAATATCTTGCCTTCTTAAATCAGTTAATTCACTTCAAGCTCGGCAAAAGTATTATCAGTGGAATTCCCATCGCTCAAGAAATTAGCGCCCGCTGGCCCGCTACTTTTGAGTTATCTGTTGCGGCTATGAGTGTAGCAATAGCGATCGGCATGCCTCTGGGGATCTTAGCGGCTGTCAATAAGAATAGATGGTCCGATAATTTGGCAATTATTAGTTCTCTCGTGGGTGTTTCTATGCCAGTCTACTGGCTGGGATTGATGCTCATTTATTTGTTTGCCGTTAATCTCAACTGGCTGCCACCTAGCGGCAGAATAGGAATAGAACAAGCATTAAACTTTGAACCGATTACTGGTTTTTATTTGGTTGATGCTTTGATTCAATTCAAATGGTCTCTGTGCCAAGATATCTTAGCTCATCTAATTTTACCCGCCCTGACTTTAGGCACAATTCCTTTAGCAATTGTGGCTAGGATTACTCGTTCAGCGATGTTGGAAGTGCTGGAACAAGATTATATTCGTACTGCCAGAGCCAAAGGAATAAGAGAGTTTTGGGTGATTATGGGGCATGCACTCAAAAATGCCTTATTACCGATAATTACAGTAGTTGGGCTACAATTTGGCACTCTTTTAGGAGGAGCTATTCTCACCGAAACTATTTTTTCTTGGCCGGGAATTGGGACTTGGATTTATGAAGGCATCCTGGCGAGAGATTACCCTGTAGTTCAAGGAGGTGTAATGTTTGTGGCGCTCGCTGTGGCATTGGTTAATCTTCTCGTTGACATTTCCTACGCTCTATTCGATCCCAGAATTAGATACATTTGAAGGCACCAATGAGCGAATTACCCAAAGGGATCATTATGGGGGCGATCTAGGATCGAGACTGTCTCTAAGACCATCTCCGAGCAAATTAAAAGCTAAGACAATCAGGGTGATTGACAAACCCGGGAAAAATGTTGTCCAAGGGTAAGAAAGAGAGTAGCCTCCCTTAAAGGCATCCGCCAGCATTGTTCCTAATTCCGGAGTGGGAGGCTGAGTTCCTAAGCCCAAAAATCCCAATCCAGCAGCTTCTAGGGTGGCAGTACCGATAGATAATGTCGCCTGAACTACTATCGGAGCTATACTAGCTGGCAAAATATGCCGGAAAATGATGCGGCTTGAGGATGCCCCAACCGACTTTGCTGCTTGCACAAATTCCTGTTCTCTCAGAGAAATTACCATACTCCGACTCAAGCGGATGAAAATAGGTATTTGGACTATGCCCACAGCAATCATAACGCTGAGTAAACTCGGTCCGGTGACGGTAACAATGGCGATCGCCAACAAAATTGAGGGGAAGGCCAGCATAATGTCTGTTAGCCAGCCGATCACTATTTCCCATTGGCCGCGGAAATACCCAGCTATTAAGCCTAATAGGCTTCCGGATAATAAGCCTAAGCCGACAGAGAGAGGACCAATAATTAAGGAAGTGCACATCCCATACCAGACCAGAGTCATGAGATCCCTACCTAAACCATCCGTTCCAAAAGGATGCGACCAGCTGGGAGGATTTAACCGCATAGCATAGTTTCGGGCGGTGGCTGGGTCGTAGGGACGAAGTATAGGAGCTAAAATCGCCAAAATTGTCACCATTAAGCTTAAAATCAGACCAATTCGACCGGCTTTTGATTGCCACAACCGCGAAAATAGGTTTTGCATTGAGCTGATAGGCATATATGGGGAACAAGTTCTTAAAGCTCACCGAGTATCCGAAGCGAAAGCTGGAGTTGGTGAGAAGACTACGGTGTATGATTTAGAGTCACCCTAGGAATATGTTACTTATTTGTAGTAGTTCGCGATACGTACAAATTCAAAATTGATAGTAAGAAAATTGCTAAAAACAACGCCAGTCCGATCGTACAAGCATAGCTGATGTCAAAATACTGAAATGCTCGCTCCCAAAGATAGTAAACTACAGTTTTAGAGCTATTGAGCGGTCCCCCCTTAGTCATAATATAAATCTCTTCAAACACTTTGGCGGCAGAAATTGAGGACAAACACGCCACCAGCACTAAATAAGGTCGCATCAAGGGTACTGTAATATCCCAGTGTTTGGCCAAACCGTCAGAACCATCAATTGCTGCTGCTTCGTATAGTTCGCTAGGAATTGACTGTAAACCAGCTAGATAAATCACCATATAATAGCCCAATCCCTTCCACACGGTTACTACCATCACGCTCCAAATTGCTAATTGAGGACTAGTTAGCCAGGGAATGCCTGTGTCCCAACCAAAGTTTTTCAGCCATTGATTTAACAAACCATTAGAAGCATAAATTGCTTTCCAGGCGATGCCAGCAACTACCATTGAAATCAACACTGGGGTATAAAATAACATCCGAAACCAATTAATTCCTCGGAGTTTTTGATTGACTAAAATTGCTAGTCCTAAAGAAGCTATAACTAAAATTGGAACCACACCAACAAGATATAACAAGGTGTTTTTTAAAGTTTGCCAAAATACTGTATCTGCCCACAAATTTTTAAAGTTCTCTAAGCCTACCCATTTGGGTGTTTGAGTCAAATCGTAATCGCCGTAGCGAGTGAAACTTAAAGAAAAAGCTTGAACTGCAGGTAGAAATACTGTCAGCCCTAAAACGAAGGCAGCAGGTAATAGGAATAGATAGGGAGTCAAGCGTTTTTTACAAGCAGTCCAAGCTGAAATCATTGATTTTACTTTTAATGAGTTATTAATTGACTATTGATTATAATATTAGAGATGATTTGTCAAAGGTCAATCAACCTACATTATTAATTTAAAAAACAGCCAAGAAAATATTGTTTTTAGTCTTTTTACTGATGACATTTGGATAAATGTACTGAGAAAATAAAACTAGATGGCAATCTATGTATTCTGATAATTTATATTCAATCTTTATTCAAATCTTATAATTGCCTGTTCAATCTTTATTGAACCTTGGCAATGGCTCTACTGGAAACCAACTACAATGCAAACATAATTCAAGTTATATTTAGCTTTTATAACTAAATGTTATTGACAAAAATTAAATGTACACTCCTTAAAATTTAACTAAAGCCGCATAATTTTCTTGGATATAGATATGCCTATTGTTAATGGCTACGAACTCTGCAGCCAACTTAGGCGGGTTTCTAATCTTAAAGATATACCCATAGTCATACTAACAGGCAATGATGGCATAGTTGATAGCATGAGATCTAAAATCTCTGGAGCTTCTGACTTTATCTCCAAACCTGTAGACATATCTAAAATCCTCAGTAAGGTGGAGAAATTTTTGTCATCCGACAACAAGGACAGTAAAATTTCAGAGTACTCTCAATCGGAGCAGAGCGAAAGAATAATCAGCCTAGTTTGACCTGCTCCCATAAAGCTGTAATTTTAATAAAGTTTTTGGGAACTCTACTAATAGACGTTCGCTCGACTTGTCATTTAATCCAAAAGTGGACATTAGTTAATGCCCGCTAATTTGTCGCATTTATAAATCAATATAACTAAAAAATGAGTGAAGCCAATACTAACTTTAGTAAACAACTCGCTTCTCTTCAGCAGGAGCATTTTACTGGAAGGCTGGATATACAAGCTTCCACAGGGAAGGAGTGGAAACTCTACTTTCGTCTGGGGAGGTTAGTTTGGACCGATGGTGGCTGCCATCCTCACAGGTCTTGGCGAAGACATCTAGCTAAATACTGTCCCCAAATAAATATTAGGCAACTTAACATAAACAATCTAGATGGATTTGAGTGCTATTACTATCAAGTTTTAACTATCTTATTCGAACGAAAGCAGGTTAACCAAGAGCAAGTTAAGGCACTAATTACCAGTAAGGTTGAAACTAATCTGTTCGAGATAATTCAGCAGCAAGCTAAAGAACCACTTTCCTATATCTGCCAACCTGCTTCTAGTTCTCCTCTGTTAGCATCTACATTAAAAACATCTCTTGCTTTTGTCAATGCAGAACAAGCTGTAGAGAAAACCGAAAACTCTTGGTTAATATGGGTAAATAAAGGTCTTGGGTTTTGGTCTCCCAATCTAGCACCAAGAGTGAAAATCACCTCGCAACTACGAGAGGAAGTTTCCGAAGTTGTTTACCAAAATTTTATCAAGCTATTCGATGGCAATAATACTCTGCGAGATTTAGCATTTCAGATGAACAATGATATCCTCAAAGTTGCTTGTTCTCTCGTTCCTTATCTTCGCAAAGGGTCGATCGAGTTAGTGCAAGTTGAAGATATAACACCGCCCATAAATTGCGTCGAATCTGCAGCAGATAAATCCGCTTCCCAAAAATCAGCTAATTTAGATAAACCATTAATTGCTTGCATCGATGATAGTCCTCAAATTGGCTACATAATGGAGCAGATTATTAGCAAAGCAGGCTATCAATTTATTGGCATTCAGGAACCTTTACAAGCTTTACCCAAAATAATTGCCTCTAATCCCGATTTAATTTTTCTGGATTTAAAAATGCCAATTCTTAATGGCTACGAAATCTGTACTCAGCTCCGACGGGTTTCTCAATTAAAAGCAATACCAATTATCATAGTCACAGGTCAGGATGGCATTGTAGACCGAATGCGGGCTAAAGTTGTCGGTGCTTCTGATTTCTTATCTAAACCTATTCAAGAAGAAAAGATATTAAGCACTTTAGAGAAGTTTCTTACATCTGCGAATAGCCCGAGAATCAATCAAAACTCTATAGGAGAATCCCAGTTCAATTCAAAACTCAATCCAGCCAGGTAAAGATCGAATTGTAATTTTTTTCATTACTGATGTTGATATTAAATATTTTTTGGGGAAACCTATAACTAGAGTATTGATTGCGATCGCAAACACGGAGTTAGAATTGATGAGTAAAGTTCTGGTTGTTGACGACAGTTTAACCGATAGGAAAGTCTTCATTACTTACTTACAGCAGATGGGCGTAAGTGTATTTGATGCTGAGAGTGCTGAGGAGGCAATGGAAAAAATAAATCAGTACCATCCTAATCTGATTGTCTTAGATGTGGTCATGGGAGGCAAGAGCGGTTTTGAAATGTGCCGTCAGCTCAAAGCTGATAAAACCACTGAAACAATTCCTGTGATTATCTGTTCCTCTAAATCAACAGAAGCAGATAAGATGTGGGGCGATGTAGTTGGAGCTGATGCTTATTTGTCTAAGCCAGTCAACCGCGATGAATTTGTTAGTAAAGTCCGAGAATTAATAACTAAGTGAGGTAAGGATCAAAGAAGGCTATGCTGAGTTCATCCCAGCCCAATTCTATCTCCCTCAGTCTCGGAGCCAATACATCTGTTACCACTACTTCTAAAGAACTGCGAAAGTTTCTCCAATTTCAACTAGGTGGGAAAGAACGTGCTTTATTAGAAGCTGAAATTGTCACAGAAATTATTATCGTCCCTGAAAGTCAAATTTTGCCCGTTCCACAAATGCCCTATTGTGTAATAGGCATTTACAGTTGGCGCAGCGAAATGCTCTGGATAGTTGACTTAGAAAACCTTTTGGGCTACGCCAGTTCTATTTCTACAGCAACTCCAAAGCTGGAGTCAGTTGAAAGCAATTTTATGGTTATGGTCGTGGAAGTTAAGGGACAGTCATTGGGATTAATTGTCCCTAATGTTAGCGATATTATACAGCTCGATTGGCAAGAACTGAAACCACCATCTTCAGAGCTATTTGCTGAAGATATACAAGCTTTTTTGCAAGGGTATTTTACAGATAGTAATCAGGAAATTTTGATGCTGCTCAATGCAGAAAATTTCTTGCAAGATTTTTGATAATTGCTCAAATTATTAGCTGATATTTTCAGTTTTTTGCCAATAAAATAACCAGATAAGCTAGCAATATTGCCAAAGTTAATTGCTAGATTTGTCGTAGTTGTTTTCATTGATTTGACTGGCTATTTGGACTTTTAGAGCTGTGTTAATTATCTGAGAAACAAGTTTTTTTGATATTACCCATGCCTGTTGCCGAAATTATCGTTGAATTGTAAATAAGTTGAAATTAATAGGAAAACAATGGAAGTACAAGCTATTTTACCTGAAGACAACTCCGAATTTTCTCAAGAATCAATCGATAATTCTGGGGAGAAAAAAATCAATGGTAATGGTTTTGGATCTCAGCTAAATACAGCACAGAAAGAAAAGATAGATAAGTTCAAGAAAAAATTATTCCAACGAGAACGCGATCGCCTCGGGAAAATCAGTGCAAAAATCCGTAAATCAACCGATTTAGATAGCTTTTTGCTTAACACTACTGCTGTTATTCGCTCGGAATTGCAGGTCGATCGGGTTGGGATCTATCGCTTTGAAGGAGAAAGTAACGGTCAAATAGTTGCTGAATCTTTAGTTGAAGGCTGGACCCCTACAATTGACGAAATCGTTCCCTGTATTGCTTTTGGCGCTCACAAAGCTAGCGAATATCAGTCGAAAGAATTTGTAAGTATTGAAGATAGCGAGCAAGAGAAACTCAGCCCTCATCAAAAACAACTACTAGAAAAATTTCAAGTCCGAGCATCCTTAGCCATACCAATTCTGCTCAACTCTTCTTTTGCTTCAGAAACTAACGCCTACACCCTGGATAAAGTCTGGGGACTGTTAGTAATCCAGCAGTGCGATCGCTCCCGTCAGTGGCAAGAAGAGGAAATTAACCTGCTCTATCAAGTTGCTACCGAACTGACTCTAGCTTTACAACCTACCCAACCCTACCTCCAAGTAGGACAGCAAAAAGATATTTTCACCAGCATTAACCAACAGATGCAGGAGTGGATGCAAAATTGGCTGGACCAATTGCGTCAGTCCCTCAAAGCAGATCGGGTGCTGGTCTATGGCTTTAATCCCGACTGGAGTGGTGAAGTACTTGCCGAATCAGTTGATTCTAATTGGGAGAAAGCTGGCTCCTCCTTCGATAAAGATTATTCTTTAAAAGGAGAAGAATACAAGCAATACTATGTTGTCAATGATATCTACACTAAAGACTATCCCCGTTGTCTGATTGAACAGCTAGAAAAATTACAGGCAAGAGCTTACATTGCAGTGCCAATTCAGCAAAACAATCAACTACAGGGTGTATTAACTGTCTATCAAAACTCAGGTCCTCGCAATTGGCAAAAGTCGGAACTCAACTTGATGCTCAAGTTTGCACCTAAATTTAGCCTTCCTCTCCAACAAACTGAATACTTCCGACGCACGCAATTCCAGACCCAGCAAATGGAACAGGCGTTTCAACGGGAACGGGGTCTAGCTAAAATGCTAGAGCGGATGCGCACAGCCAAAGACGAGCAGACAGTTTTCCAAATCGCTACCCAAGATGGCAGAAAATTACTGGCAGCAGAGCGTCTAGCTGTCTATAGGTTTAATCCTGACTGGAGTGGGGAGTTTATCGCCGAATCTGTCGCCCCTGGATGGTCGAGTTTAATAGAAAATATTCCCATAGTACAAGACACCTTCCTGCAACAAACCCAAGGCGGACGTTATGTACATGGCGAGTGCTTTGCCGTTGATGATATCTATACGATCGGCCATCAAGCCTGCCACATTCAACTACTAGAACAATTTGAAGCTAGAGCTTACGCGATCGCTCCTATCTTCGTCGCTAATAAAAAACTCTGGGGATTCGTGGCTGTCTATCAAAACTCTGGAGTGCGCAAGTGGCAAGCAGAGGAGGTGGAGGCTCTGAGGCAGATTGGCCTTCAAGTCGGCATTGCCATGGAGCAGATTAATTACATCGGAAAATTGCAGGCTAAAGCCGAACAAGAGAAAGCCACCGACAAAATCATTGAGCGCATCAGAAAATCTTTGGATCTCAAAGAGATTTTCCAAGTTGCTACTAGAGAAGTACGGGAATTACTAGAAGCCGATCGAGTCATAGTGTATCGCTTTAATTCCGACTGGAGCGGTGAAATACTTGCCGAGTCAGTAGGCTCTGAGTGGGTCTCGGCGATGGAACTGCAAAAAACCGACGATAGCGTCTACAACAGCGACATGAGTGCTAACGAGCGCTGTACTCTGACTAGCTTGCAGGCTAGCTCGGCACTAGATAATGACACCTATTTCCGGGAAACTAAAGGAGGAGACTACCGCAAAGGTAAGAAATTCCAGTTAGTTAATGATGTCTATGCCGCTGGATTTTCCCCTTGCTATCTGGAATCTCTAGAGAAATATCAAGCTAGAGCCTACATTATTGTCCCCATTTTCCAAAACAACCAACTCCAAGGATTATTTGCCGCTTATCAAAACTCCGGGCCTCGCAATTGGCAAAAATCTGAAGTCTATTTGATGCTCAAAATAGCGCCCCAGTTAAGCTTTGCTCTAGAACAAGCTAGCTACGTGCGACAAATACAGGCTCAGTCGGAGCAATTGCAAAAGAACCTGAAAAGACAGCAGGGTCTAGCTCGGATGCTAGAGCGGATGCAACAAGCTCAAACTCAAGAAACAGCGTTCCAGATTGCTACTCAAGAAACCCGCAAACTATTAGAAGCAGATCGGGTAGTTATCTATCACTTTAATCCTGACTGGAGTGGCGAATTTGTCGGAGAATCTGCTACAAGCGGATGGTCGAGCTTAATGAAAAGTATGCCTGCTGTTAAAGATTCCTATTTGCAAGAAACTGGCGGTGGACGTTTCTCAAATAAACAGTCTTTAGTAGTTAACGATATCTACAGAGCTGGTTATGAAGCTTGTCACGTTGAGCTTTTGGAGGAAATGGAGGCAAAAGCCTATACGATCGCGCCTATTTTTATGGCAGAAAAACTCTGGGGATTAGTCGCAGCTTATCAAAATACTGGCCCCCGCATCTGGGAAGAAGAAGATGTCAATGTTCTGCAGCAGGTTGGGGTTCAGGTCGGTACTGCTCTACAACAGATTAACTATCTAGAACAGTTGCGCCTGCAATCGGAAAATCTTGCCCAAACCCTGGAACGGGAGAAAACTGCTAAGGAACAGCTACAACAGCAAGCCGTTCAGATGTTAGCTACTGTCAGACCTGCTTTTAAGGGAGACTTAACCGTCCGCGCTGATGTCACAGAGGATCAGATTGGTACTATTGCTGCTGCTTACAATACGACCTTAGATTCTCTGCGCGAGATTGTCATTCAAGTAAAAACCGCTGTGGAGCAAGTAGCTCAGACTACGACTAATAGCAACACTGCGATTACAGGATTATCCAGCAAAGCTCAAGGTCAGTTCCAGGAACTTAACCTAGCTTTGGAGCAAATTGAGCAAATGGCAAACGCCACAGAAGTTACTACCAAGAATGCACACAAAGTAGAAACAGCGATCGTCCAAGCTAACCAAACAGTGCAGGTTGGCGACAAGGCAATGAATAAAACTGTAGAAAGCATTCTCGAAATCCGCCAAACCGTAGCAGAAGCAGGAAAGCGAGTTAAGCGACTCAGGGAATCTTCTCAGAAAATTTCTAAGGTAGTAAGTCTAATCGGCTCTTTTGCTACTCAAACTAACCTCTTAGCCTTGAATGCAGCCTTAGAAGCAACTCGCGCGGGTGAATACGGTAAAGGCTTCGCTGTAGTAGCAGATGAAGTGCGTAATCTTTCTCTCCAGTCTGCTGAAGCGACCACAGAAATTGAAAAACTAGTCCAGAACATCCAGGAAGAAACCCAGGAAGTCTCAGCAGCAATGGAAAGGGGGGTCGAGCAGGTAGCAGAAGGTACCAGTTTAGTCAATGAGACTCGCGAGAGTTTGAATGCGATTGTTGCTTCCACTGAAGAAATCAGTCAGCTGGTCGAGAGAATTAGCAGTGCAGCTAATTCTCAAACCAAGCAAGCTGATGCGGTAACAGAGAAGATGAAGCAAGTAGCAACGATCGCCAACGATACCTCTTCTGATTCTCTGAAGATTTCTGCTTCCTTCCAACAACTGCTAACAATGGCTCAGGAATTACAAGCCAGCGTTGCCAAGTTTAAGGTCAACTAAGCGAGCGGTTGAAAGTGTTGAGTGCTGAGAAAAATCAACCCGATTTATTCTTCAGCACTCAACTAAAAACTCAACTTATACTCAGCACCCGCCATTAAATCTATGATTACCGATCCTAATATTCGCGAACAAGCCTATCAATATTTTATCGAGGAAGCTCCTGAATTATTGCATACTATCGAGCAAGAGTTATCCTCTTTGAATAACTTAGATCCCCAGGGAAGACCGTTAAAAATAAATGGTTTGATGAGAGCAGCTCATACTCTTAAGGGAGGAGCAGCTAATGTGGGTTTAGAGGCAATTAATAAGGTATCTCATACCCTCGAAGATGTCTTTAAAGCACTTTACAATCCTGACATAGAAATTGATGCTGAAATTCAAACACTATTGTTTGAAAATTATGAGTGTCTGCGCTTGCTTTTAACTGCAGAACTAAACCACGGTACGATCGACCAAGAAGAAATTTTAGATCGCTCGGCTGAGATTTTCGTAAAATTACAAGATAAGATCGGTGAAGATTGGACAGAACAAGACGCTTTTCCCTCTTCGGAAGAATTAGGTTTAGATGTTGTCGAGTCTTTCTTTAGCCAGGTTATCCCAGAGCGATTAGAGGAAATCTCTGTTGTTTTAAATAACTCAGATAGCGCTAAGGTAGCAGAGGTTTTGCGCTCCCAAGGGGAAGTATTTTTGGCGTTAGCAGAGTCCTTAAATCTTCCAGGGTTTCAGGAGATTGCACAAGGGATTTTAACTGCTATTGAAACTAATGCAGATCGAGCTATTGAAATTGCTCAGGTGGCGCTGATTAACTTAAAAGATGCACAAGAACAAGTACTCACAGGCGATCGCGATCGTGGTGGAGAACCTTCCGAGTCTTTAATTCAACTAACAACTCGGCAAGATGTAGTAGAAGAGTAACTTACTCCCTATCGAGAATATGCTGATGTTTCTCCACAACTAATTTAGCAAATAGATAATTCAGAAAATAAAAATAAAGATATTCC
>JBFRWL010000189.1:0-5331 GCA_051439565.1 Prochloraceae cyanobacterium | reverse complement strand
GCTCTAGCTTGCCGACTATAGGGCAATTGCTTTCACGTTTTTTACTGACTTGTCAATAATATCTTATCTAATCTAATTACCTAAGTACGTCTACTAGTAAAGATATCTCAGTTATTTTTACTTAATTGTGCCTTATTTTCAGCTGGTAAATACTTCTTGATAAATCCATTCCAGATGTAAATACTGCTCTAACAAAGCCAGCAACTTCTCCTCGTCAATTGGTTTGCTTAGATAAGCTTCGCACTCAAGGTACTGGCTCATTTGCTCTGGGATAGAGCTAGCTGATAAGACAATGATAGGAATATTTTTCAATTCCTGTTTTTGCCGTAATTCTTTTGCCGAGACAAAGCCAGTTTTGACGGGCATGAATAAATCGAGCAAAATCAGATCGGGTTCAGTTAAAGAGACAATTTCTAACATCCGTTGACCGTTTTCGGCACTCAGCACCTCAAAGCCTAAAGGCTTAAGAATGTTAATCAACAGCAAGCGATTTGCCTCTTTATCATCTACTACTAAGAGCTGGCGTTGCCTTCCTTTGTAACCCAATATTTCAGCTGTTCTATCCTTTTCTACCTCTAGAACAACTTCTACTACAGGAAAGACAGCGTCAAACCAGAAAGTTGAACCTTGCTCCAATTTGCTCTTAACTTTGAGCTGGCTTCCCATGACTTCCACTAGTTGTTGACTGATAGATAAACCTAAACCCGTACCAGCAGATCTAAATTGAGCATCCCCGACTTGTTCAAAGGGTTGAAAGATTTTTCCTAACTCTTGGAGAGTCATCCCCACACCTGTATCGCTAACTTCGAAGCGAAGTTTTTGTTGAAGTAAGGAGCTAGCAGAAGTGCCCTTAATTGTTTCGATCGCGCTAACTTTCAAAATTACCTCACCTTTATAGGTAAATTTGATCGCATTGCTTAAAAGATTGATTAGTATTTGTCGCAGTCTTTTTTCATCTGCTTGAATGCCAGTAGGTAAGTTGTTCTCAGTTTCGCACTTGAGTTCCAGTCCTTTTTCTTTTGACCACATCTCCACAATACCTACTACTCCATCTAAGAAGCTGGGCAAGTGTAAGTTAGTTGGGTAAAGTTCGATCTTGCCAGCTTTAGTTTTGGAGAAATCTAAAATATCGTTAATTAGAGTTAATAGATGGGTTCCACTTTCCTGAACGATGCTTAGATCGTGCTGTTGGTCGGAATTCAAATTAGCATCGCGCTTAAGTATTTTCGTATAGCCCAAAATACTGTTGAGGGGAGTACGCAGTTCATGACTAATATTGGCAAGAAATCTATCTTTAGCTTGATTAGCAGCTTCAGCAGTTTCTTTAGCTTTTTCAGCCGTTTCTTTGGCTTGTTTAAGTTGGGCAGTTCGTCTCTCTATTCGATCTTCTAATTGCTCAAATAAGCTTTTCAACTGACTCGCCATCTGATTAAAAGACTTAGCCAGAATTCCCAATTCATCTTGACGTTTAATTTCCACTCTTCGATTCAATTGACCGCTAGAGATAGTCGTGGCTGCATCTGTCAAGTTGGTAATTGGCTGAATTAGGCGGTTAGCTAACAACCAGGTCAAAGCACTTACACCTAGTACAGCTACAGAAGCAATAAAAAATGCTAATTTTTGAAATTCTTTTTTGCTTTTGAACAACTCAGCTTCTTCTTGAAGAACTAATATACCCCAACCATTTTCCAGACGAGTACCATAAGAAAACCACTTAATGCCTCTCTCGTCTGGGAAGGAGAACTCAGCACTGCCGTTTTCTAGGATATTTTTTACGGGTGGGTAACTGCTCAAGTCTGTGAGTTGCTTTCCAGAGATGAATTCTGGATTGGGATGAGCTAGAACAATACCAGACTGATTAACCAAGAAAGCATAACCTGTTTTGCCGAATTGAAGTTGACCAATTTGCTCTACTATCGCTTCGAGATCTGTACACAGCACTGTTACGCCTATAATTTCTAAGTATTGTTGGCGAATTGGTGTAGACAGACATAAAGCGAGTCTTTTGGTGGTACGGCCAATTAGAGTTTGGTAGGTAACATTATTGCCTTGTTTGGCACCTAAGAACCATTTTCGATCTCCAAAATAGACTGGTTTATGGCGATCGCTACGAGCTACATTCCAACCATCTAGGTCAGTCGTCATCGCTAAATAAAAATGCTCGTAAGTGTCGATCAGTTCGGTTAGCACTAACTCTTGCCACTGGGGGTTCATACTAACCATATCAGGTTGCTTGCTGAGGTTGCGTAGGGCTAAAACGTTTGATTCGTCCCACCTATTGACGCTCTCAGCTAGTAACTTAGCTTTTAAAGCCATATTTTCTTCAGCTTCTTGACGAATCGTTCTAGAAGCGCGATCGCTGGCATATAAAATAGCTACTAATATTAAGGGAATAACTCCGATTAAAACAACCAGAGGCATCCGAAACCGCAGGCTTTTCGATAATGGCAGTTTCATATAATGCAATTCCTATTAATGCATTCTTAATTATCCCTGAATAAGTACAATTTGTAACGCCAACTAGTTCAAGTTAGTAAGTACAGAAGTTCCATGGAACTTCTGTATAGAGGTAACAACAATTCTGGAAAATCAAATCTTTAAAACCCCTTCTGGCATTACCGAGAGAAGCTTCCTTCTCTGCAAACCTTGGCGATGCAAAATAGTATTTGCTGCTAATAAACCACTACTAACGGCTCTTTCCATCAAACCGCAGGGAAAAGGCATTTTTACCCAGTCGCCGGCAAAAACTAAATTAGATATCTCGCTGCTAGTTTCGGGTCGATCGCTGTAACTACCAGGAGGATAGCCGGCGAAATTCTTTTGATTGACTAATTGTCGATGCTGCATCTTCGCATCTCTCAGTGCTGGCACTATTTCGTACAATTCCTGCTCGAAAGTGTTTAATAGTGCTTTCTGAGTGGGAAATTCTTTTTCTTTATAACAATAGGCGTGTAATTCGACTACGCTACCTCCGGTGCGTTTTGTCCACTCGATAAACTGTTGTTGAATGCGGTGATACAGGGTGATACTATCGGTGAGAGCGTAGCCAGAAAGGGAGGTAAAGTTACTATGTTCCCATTCAAAATCGCGATCGAACCAAAAACGTGCTACAGCAAAAGGATCGGCAACAGCTAATTTATCTACCTGTGCTTTTACTTTGCGATCTACGTCGCCATCGATCAACTCAAATAAATGTTTAACCCCAGGTATATCAGTGGCTATAACATAGTAATCTGCTTGAATTGTTTCCTTAGTTGTTGGCGAGAGAGGTTGAGCGGCTACTAAATTTACTGCATCTTCTCGACGTTGAGTAATCTTAAAGCGAGGTAAGTCTCTTTGAGCAGGACCTCTAATTACTTTGCCTTGGCGATCGTACAATGCTCCATGACAGGGACAGAGAAACTTACCATCTGCTTGTTTTTGCACCGTACAACCTTGGTGAGTACAAGTTAGAGAGATAGCTTCACTACTTTGTGCTGTAGAGTAAAATACCCGATCGCCAGCACCATAATATTCTTGCTCAACGTCGCTGAGTAAGGAATTGCGATCGACCCAAAATGGCACTTCTGTTTGAGCTTCACCCTGCTGATAACTCAAGGATTCGATCTTACCTTGACTGTAATTAATCTTACTTACCGTTGCCTCGGTGATAATTCTACCGCCATTGCGCTCAATTGCTCTAGCTATGGGTTGTACTAAGCTAGTTCCCATATCATCGCGAGTGCCGTTAAAAGCCAGTCCTTCGGGGTTGCCAAAAAAGTAGAAGTGGAAAAACTGTAATAATTCTCCGGCGCTAAGGATATCAGGAGCATTGAGGCTAGATTTAGCAAAGGGAAGAAAATAAAGATCGTACAATCCTTGGGGAAAATCTTTTTCTACCCACTCTGCTACCGAGATATTGTCAAGACGATTATAACTTTGGGGAATTTGAAAACCTGTAATGGCGCGGAAAACTTGCCAGTGCGACACTTTAGTCAGATTAATTCCCCAACGCAAGCGATTCGGAGAAGCGATCGCCAAGTCAACTATATTCCAAGGAAAAGCAGAATTAGTCGGTCGAAATACTTCTGGAGCGTATTTACGATCGCGGAAAACCAAGGAGTAGAAATCTAAGGACCGGAAATTATCGACGATGTTGAGTTCTGTTACTAGGCTGTTGAGGTTGTAATACTGGGGAAAGAAGCCATGAAAGCCGTGTTCCATCATGAATTCTTCTTCCCCTACCTGGATTTTCCAACTAGCAATTTTGCCGCCGAGGTTAGGCGATCGCTCTAGGAGAGTAACGGCAAACCCGCGCTGGCTCAACTCATAGGCGCAGGCTAATCCAGCTAAGCCAGCTCCTACCACTACCACTGTCTTGTTATTATTTAGTTGCTGCGGTAAATCCAAGCTATCTTGTTGAAAGACAAATGGTTGAGGTTTAGAAAAGCGAGAGTATCCTACCAATGCGCCAGCACTACCAACACCGAGTAATTTTAAAGCGGTCCGTCGAGAGACAGGTGATAAGGAAGAAAAATTAGACGATCGACTCATTTGCTAATCAGACTAAGTTACTGCTGAGTAGTAAAACTCAACAATAATAGCAGATTTAGAAAATTATTGCCTCATACACTGAATAAATCGAATTTATCTCATTCAATTTTGCTACAAAGCCAATTTTTTCAACTTTTTTTTCTTATTAAAGTCCTTTCAGAACGTCGAATATTCAGACAACACCATTGATCTCGCTTCCAGAGAGTTGCGACAATCCAGCCATGTTCTTCGAGAGTATCGGCAACCCATTTTGCCTGCTCTAGTAAAATACCGCTGAGGATTCCCCAAGTATCGGGTTTGGCGATCGCATTCATTTGAGGAATCATTTCTACAATTACCTCTGCCAAAATATTACACAAGATACCGTCAACCCCTTCTTGCTTAAGTGTCATCAACTTTTCTATACTGCCTTGGTCGATCTTCATCTGTGCGGGATCGATCTGATTGAGATGGCGATTCTCGCTAGCAGCACTCACAGCGAGGGGGTCGATATCTACGGCATAGACTTGTTTAGCTCCTAATAATACGGCACCGATCGAGAGAATTCCCGAACCACAGCCAAGATCGACAATAATTTCCTTGTTTGTCTGGGGGAAACCCAGACGCATTTCCAGAGATTCCAGACATAACTGGGTAGTAGGGTGAGTCCCCGTACCAAAAGCAGCACCGGGATCCAAACGCAAAATCAGCCTTTCCGACTGAGAAGGCAGCTCCAACCATGCCGGATAAATGAGGAAGCGATCGCCGCTCGCCGTCGGTTGCCAATATTGTTTCCAGCTACTTGCCCAGTCTTCTTCC
>JBFRWL010000188.1:0-4187 GCA_051439565.1 Prochloraceae cyanobacterium | reverse complement strand
ATCGCCTACCTCAAACTGACTTTGCGATCTACTGAGTTTGCTAATTTTTTACTTAACTTCATGATATGCGGTTTAAATGGAAAACAGTATAGTACAACACTAATATATTTAAAATGGAATTTTTCCCTCTCTGTGTAAGCTGACTAACAGTTCATTTGTATATAGAGGGAGCTACCTTCAACTCTGGATAGAGAACTTTTGGTGGAGGTTTAGAGGCTGCAAGTCCCTTTCGTAACTGTTGAACCCGCCAAGCATGGCGACTAGCATAACGAACGCGATGCTTACGGCCTCTGCCACGCCATATTTTTGTAAACTCTTGTATTGCTATAGCAAACTGACCATTTTGTAGTGCTGACCAGAACCGTTTCAACCTAGGTCCATAGAGGCGAACACCAGAGGGATTGAAGCGAACATCAACTATAGCCATGTGTACTCTCGGATGAAGAAACTGGACATATGATCTTTGGCGATACAGTTCATTAATATATCCGTCTAGCCGGTCTTTAAGTAACAAATAGTCTATTGACTTTTGGCTAATTCTCAACTTGGCATCCCTGCGATTATTGACTCTATGCCAATCAGAAACGATGTCTTGTGGGGTAACTCTTCTCTGACGATTACCGCGATGTCTCCAGAAGAAGTGAAGATTTGGATTCCGAGATAGTCGACGAGCCAAGGCTTCAGTGTTAACAAGAACCCCTACACCAATAGTTACTAGACCATTTGGGTCTCGGTAAAAATGATCTTTACGTCCTTCTCGTTTATTAAGATGCTTAATAAGTTCACTGAACTCTGTCGTTTTTCTGAGATCTACTTCTACTCCATATGTTTTGTTCAAGTATTGTTCCAAAAGCGAAGGGGCAGGTAACTTAGAGCGTGATGGCGTCGCTAAGTTACGAGCTTTTGGGTCTGTTTTTTTTCGGTCTAGGTAAATTTTTCTGAGATCTACTCCGTCTGTTTTGTTCAAGTATTGTTCTAAAAGCGAAGGGGTAGATAACTTAGAGCGTGATGGTATTTGAATATGAGCAGGCAAAGCTAATTTAGGGTTGTTTTTGCCTCGATTTGCAATACCTCGATTTGCAATACCTCGATTTGCATCTGTTCTATTTGCCATTGTATATGTTCCTAATTTGTCAATAAAAACAAAAATGCTAAAAAACAGTTTCAAAATTTGAAACATCAAATAAATTCACTATACCTAAGCATACAGTTTACACTATCAAGTTGGGAGAGCCAGATTCTTCCGCAAAATTTATTACGCTTCTTGCTGAGTTCAACTCAAATGCCCCCGCTGGTTTAATTTAACTACCAGAATAGGAAAGTGGTACAGATCCTTTGATGTAATATAAGAAACGGGGAGTACGAGCTATGCTCCAATAAATGCCCTTTGCTCTTACCCCTGGTCCGAGGCGCGGTGCGGTAGAAGTTCCCACTCCCTTAGCAGAGGAAGATGTGTAGGGATCAATGAATGTAATAGGTCTGCCCTTCGGGCGAACGACAACAAGCCAGTGTTTCCCAGAACCGACCCAAGCCACAAGGGGTACTTGCTTGTCCAGCAAACCGTTAGCTTCTGTGAAACTCCGCGCAATTCTCATCTTCGGAATCACCAATAATCGATTTAATTCCGCTTTCAATTGACCAAGAGATAAAAGATTATATAATCTAGCCTGAATATTGCTGGGACGTTGAACGGTACACACACCGGCAAGAGATGATCCGCTTGCATCAGGAAGAATAGTGGCGTTGAAATCATTAATACGTTCTAAATAGAACCAATTACAGTTAATTTCTCCATTCTTGCCAGTCAAATTTCCTCTGCCACTTTTACTCCAAGTATACTTCATCCCTAATGTATTCAATATTTGCGCACGAAACGCCAAGTAAGTATTGGGAAAACTTACAACCAACTCATTCAATTGCCGATTGATTTCAGAGGAATCACGCCGGCGTTGAAGGTTTAGCTTATCAAATTTCTTGAATCCATTGAGCAATGGAGAATTCCAGTAATCCCTAAACTTTGCGTCAGCGCGAAACAGTCCAACCATTTTTCCAGCAATGAATTTTGCGGTACATATACAATTGCTGTACAGACCATGCAAATACTGGCTTTCCCAGTAATGGTGTGTGGTACTATATCTACTGGACATCTACGGGCCCTCCATGAAGATGAAACTTGATCTAGTATCATGTGTAGTTTTGGGTAACTTCTCGTTTAAGAGTCTGTTGAGATTGCCACATCATCTGTATCGCCTTCAATCACAATCTGCTTTTCAATGTCAGGGTCGTCATATTCACCCTGAATTACCCTGGCTGCAAGACGTATATTCTCTAATTCATCGTGACGAACTTCTGCTTGTACCTTCTTGACATCAACGCCTCGATGAGCGAGCTTAAAGTCTTCAAGAATTGGATGTTTTCCAGGTAATGCTTCGATATAAAGGGAATCTGTTGGGACAACGACTTCGTCTTTTTCCCGGTTGGGATTGGTAAGACGTTTGATGAGAAGTTGTTGAATTTTATTCTTAAAATCATGATCAAAAGCTTCAGGATTTTTTCGATAAACACACTTCATGAACTCAACAAGTTCCTCAGATGTATAGTTCCCCAATTCATCAGGATCTCCTAAGCGAACTGTATCTTCAATGTTGATGTAGTCCTGCATCATATATAAGGTGATCGGATTATTTTTCTTGAGAGGAAAAATCATATAATTCCCTTTATAGCCAAGCAGATTATCTAAATCAGCAACTTCGACAAGTTTCTTGGGTGTCACCTTGATTGTAGGAATAAAATCAAATTGAATATTAGCACGCCCCCCAAAACTTCCCAGGGTTTGGCGAATTCCATTGATAGTATCTATCTTAAGGGGGACTGGAACAGCTTGTATTCCTTCACCACCAATATCAAAGACATCGATGTTATACAACCTAAAGAAACGCTGATCTGGAGGCTCTTGATCCCAGATAGCGTACATATAGTATAAGATGTTATCCTTGACATGAGCACGAAGCCTGAGAATTTCAGTCCGGCGATTAAACTGCTCCTGTAAAGCTTGAGCATATTTATCAGTTGCCACCTGTAGCGCAGTAATATCTCGCTCCAGTTGAAAACGCAACTCCCTTTGTTGCCGTTCGGCGCGTTGGAATGCTTCTCTGGCGGCTTCCATTCGAATACGGTTAGTTTCCGATAAATCATCATCTCCTCCAGTAAAGAAATCGCCTATTACTTCAAACAGTCCAGGGGAGTCTTCCTGCTGAGTACGTGCATATTCCTCAATGGCTTCCTCTAGAGCAGTCTGTGCTACTCCTAGCACTCCACTATTGATTTGGATTTGTTGCGTTACTTTTGCAACTACTTCTATTTGGGTAGATAAATTTGTGCGCATCACCTCAGTAGAAATTTCATCCCCTACAAAACTTTCCTTCAAGTAGTCAAGGGCTAACAAAAATGAATCGTCTAAAATGACGCGTTTTAAGATCCAATCATGTGCAAGAAGCCAATCTTCGTCAATTTCGTCAGGTCTAGGCACCTCATTGGCAATCAAGATGACAGGTGTTAACTTACGAATTTTCTCGCTAATTTCATAACGACGTTGTAACTCATAGAAAAGATAGGTTACGGATAATTCATCGTTAGGATTACTGATCTCACCAGAAGTTGTTTCCTCAAATTCATCACTAGAAGTCGTACTAATCTCTAATCTGTGTTCCTGCTTATATTCCTCAGCTGCCTTAAGAACATTTTCACGGAATTGTTTTTTGGTTTGTGCAGATTGTTTAGCTGCATCAATCTCCATGCTTTGACTTGCTTTTGCATTCCATACGGCAAAGTTAACCCCACCTTCAGCATTTTGTTTGAAATTTGTCTTATTAGTTGCTCGACGGACAATTTCAGCTTGTACACGAGCTTTATCCGATGATTCCTCGTTTCGAACTTGCAGAGAATTCTCAATCTCTTTCGTGGCCCGATTCTTTCTAACCACTCGCTTTTTCGAGTATTTTTGTATTTCTTTAGGGGCAAGGGGAATAGTAGACACTAGCTCACCCACTTGGTAATTTAATGGTTTCCACTTCTGACGGTAATCGACCAGAATACCATAATTCATTGAATATTTATTCTTTTGAGGATCTGCATAAAAGACATCGAAGCTATATTTCTCAGAAAGTCGCTCTTCGAGATCTTTTAAC
>JBFRWL010000187.1:0-7445 GCA_051439565.1 Prochloraceae cyanobacterium | reverse complement strand
GAAATCGATGAAGGTGCGTCAATCTGGTTTAATGCTGTACTGCGAGGGGATAGAGCCTCTATTTATATTGGCAAGTACACCAATATTCAGGATGGATGTGTCATTCACTCAGATGGAACACCTGTTTACGTCGGCGATCGCGTTAGTGTTGGACATCGAGCTACCCTACATGGATGTTCGATTGGAGCAAGATCGTTAATTGGGATAAACAGTGACGTTTTCGATCGAGTATCCATTGGCTGCGATTGCATCGTTAGTGCTGGCAGTCTGGTGACAAAATCTCCCACTCCATCAAATGGCATTGTTTTGCGTGGAGTACCTGCTAAATTCTATCGGGAAACTCACCCAGAAGAAATCGAGCAAAACATCATCCGTTCTCAGAGATATGCACGGACAGCACAGCTATATCAGCGTTCATTGAGAAAGATTGAATTATAATCCAATGTTGCATCTCTTAGGACTGTTGCCGTTAGGAATTGTGGTTGGATTAGTTGCCGCCCTATTAGGGATTGGGGGTGGCTTACTCTATGTCCCAGCTCTAACCTTGATGGGGGCTAGCCCCATCCAAGCTACGGCTACTAGCTTGCTGGGAATCTCTCTCGGTGCGTTATCTAGCTCTTTTCAGAATTGGCGTTCAAACCATTTAAATATCAAATTGGTAATTCTGCTAGCCATTCCTGCGATGCTATCTGTAGGAATTGGGGTGGTGATCGCTAATCGAATTTCCGAGAATTATCTGTTGTTTGGCTTTGCTGGGTTGCAGTTAGTAGCAATCTACCTAATCAACTGGAAACGTAAGCTATCGCGATCGCACCGAACCAATACAACTAAATCCGTCTCACTACCAAAAATAGCTTCTATTGGTTTTTTGGCGGGAATTTTGTCAGGCTTGTTCGGAGTTGGCGGTGGCATTGTAATGGTACCCTTGCAAAAGGCATTTTTGGGAGAGTCGATCAAAGCATCTATCAGAACCAGCTTAGGAGCAATTGTTTTAATCTCTGGAGTAGGGGTTACTCAACATGCTATGACAGGTAACGTGCTTTTGCTCCCTGGAATACTTCTCGGTGTCGGTAGTTTAATCGGCGGAAAGCTTGGCGCGCGGTTGTTACCCAAACTACCAGAAATTTTGGTGCAATATCTATTTACAGGATTATTAATTTCTCTTGCCATCTATATGGTTCAGATAAGCTTAGACGCACTTAAATGACTTTTTCATGCCTCAAAACTTAGATGCTCAGGGATGAAGGGCAGCGTTAGAGTAATTCCGCTAAAAAAGGACGTGGCTAAATTGCTCGCTCTCTATATCAAGGTCAGGAAAAGAGCTGGGGAAAAGTTAACCAAGCAGACTCCGATACACTACTCAATCTCCTCGAGTTAGAGCGGGCGAATATTTTCAAGGACATTATTTTGGCAAGTGGTCATATAATTTGTCAATCGACAAAAGGTGATGTCCGCCAATTCTCTACCTCTACCAATGTATGAACTTGCCAATTAGGTAGAGTATGAGGGTAATCCGTGCGGTAGTGTCCGCCCCTACTTTCGGTACGAAAAACAGCACTTTTGAGCATTAAATAGCCAATATCTAACAAATTGAGGGTTTCAGCGCAGATTCTTAATTTACTCTCTGCATGGGGGGAATTAAATTTAACTGCTTGAGTAGGAGCTAAATTAAGTATGTATTGGCAGATCCTGAAATTAGCCAATTGTTGGCGCCAAAACTGAACCTGATCGAGCGCCTCTTCCATTACTGAATGAGTGCGACAAATCCCCGCACTTTGCCACATTAGCTTCGGTAACTCTTCCCGTATTTCTTTGATCTGGTTAATTTCTTCCTCCCAGTCTCCTTCCCGTTCGATCGAGGGCAATTCTTCTCCATCAGCAGCAATTGGCTCAACTTTAATGCGAGTAAATTCAGCCGCAAAAACGATACATTCCAACAGCGAATTACTTGCTAAACGATTGGCGCCGTGAACTCCCGTACTCGCAGTTTCCCCGATCGCGTATAATCCAGGAATTGAGGAAAGATTCTGAGTATCGACGGCAATTCCCCCCATCCAGTAGTGAGCCGCAGGGGCTATGGGAACTAGTTCGCGGAAGACATCAACGCCCCAATGTTCGCAGACTTTAATAATATTGGGAAAGCGGTAGCGAATGTGATCGGCAATTATAGGACGTAAATCTAGATATACATGAGCTTTATCTGGATCGGAGCTAGTTTTCTGTAAGTGATTGAAAATAGCCCTACTGACTATATCTCTAGGCGCTAACTCTCCCGCCTCATGATAGTTAAAAGCAAAGCGATTTCCTCGATCGTCAACTAGATGAGCGCCTTCCCCTCGCACGGCTTCGCTAATTAGAAAATGGGGGGCTCCTGGTTTAGTTAAAGCAGTAGGATGAAATTGAAAAAACTCTAAATCTCGTACAATTGCACCAGCACGCCAAGCCAATGCTACCCCATCTCCCGTACTGACTGCTGGGTTAGTTGTTTGGGCATATACTTTACCCCCACCACCAGTTGCTAAGATTACCGCAGCCGCTTTGAGCCAACTGATTTTATTGTTGTAGAGTAAGCTAATTCCCTGACAGCGACCCGTTTGAGGATGCCGCCACAAGCTCAAAGCCAACGCCTGAGACAATACTTGAATATTGGGGCGCTCTAATACTTTAGCAGTGAGAGTAGTGACAATCGCTCTTCCTGTAGTGTCAGCAGCATGAAGGACGCGAGGGCGAGAGTGCGCCGCTTCTAGAGTCATTGCTAGTTTGTCTTGTTTGCGATCGAAGGCGACTCCCATCTTAACTAAGGACTCAATAGCAGCGGGGGCATTTTCTACCAAAAACTTGACTGCTTGAGGGTCGCAAAGACCCGCACCTGCTCTGAGGGTATCCCCTAAGTGTAGTTTCGGGGAATCCTTCGGGTCGATAGCAGCCGCAATCCCTCCCTGCGCCCAGTCACTAGCACCAATTTTTAGAGTATCTTTGGTAACTAAGCCCACCTGAAAATGTTCTGGCAAACATAGGGTTGCGTACAAACCAGCAGCACCAGACCCTACCACAATAATGTCAAATTGGCAAGGTATTTCTTGCTCTGAGCTAGAATTGGAAGATAGCGGCTTCAATTGTTCTCATTTTCTCAATAAATTTTATTAATTCTAATAAAAACCCACCCTGTTGGGGAGTGGGTTGGAGACAAAATTTAACTATCCTAATGTTTTTGCTGTTTTTAGTAAACGCCTGGATTGTAGCGATCGCCCCCTTCAATGAAGACATCTGCAGGATCGGTGACAGTAAAATTATCTAGCTGAGCTTGCAGAAGTTCTTTCTGACGCTCGCTGAGCCCAGGAATTTTCAGCACATCTTCTACTTTTTCATAGGGAGCATTTTGGACAATCTTACCCGCTAGAGTCGGATAAAATCCACGATACTTGCGAAACATCCGCACATGGGAATTGTTTAGATCTGTTTTCTTCCCGTATTCGGTACCTAGTTTGGCATCAGCAGGATTAACTCGCGCTAACACTGGAGATGATTGCAGAGTAACACTACTCAAATTAACTGCTTGTGCTTGGGGTTGTCCTATAAATCCCCAGCAACTTAGACACAAAATCAAAGCTGCTAGCCAACGAACTCCTCTTGTCATGAACTTGATTCCTCCTGAGTACAACTTTTTGGCAGTACACTAGAACTATCTTGTGTATCTCTAATAAAGTTAACTTTTATTTTCAATTTTTATATTTTATCTCAGAGTAGACCAATACTAGCCTTTTGAGAAATCTATTGGCAGAGAGTTATCTAAAATTAATTACGAGCGGCTAAAATCCCATCACAGGATTGGGAGTTTTGTCCGGAAAATGAATAATGGCTTTTGTTTATTTATTTACCGTGATTCCTAATAGGAGTTTTAACTTATGTCTCTTCGACTAGGAGATACAGTTCCCGACTTTACCCAAGCTTCTAACATGGGTGATATTTCTTTCTACCAATGGGCAGGAGATAGCTGGGTAGTTCTGTTTTCCCATCCAGCAGACTATACACCTGTTTGCACCACCGAGTTAGGGGAAGTCGCTAAACTCAAGCCAGAATTTGACAAGCGCAATGTTAAAGTTGTGGCTCTGAGCGTGGATGATGTTGAATCTCACCAAGGCTGGATTAAAGATATCAACGAAACCCAAAGTACAACTGTCAACTATCCCATTTTGGCAGATGCGGATAAGAAAGTTTCCGATCTTTACGAGATGGTCCATCCCAATGCCGATCCGAAAGTGACAGTGCGCACCGTTTTCGTTATCGATCCTAACAAAAAGCTGCGATTGACTCTCACCTATCCTCCTAGCACAGGTCGTAACTTCGACGAAATCTTGCGGGTTATTGATTCCCTCCAACTAACTGACAACTACAAGGTAGCAACCCCAGTTAATTGGAAAGAGGGAGAAGACGTTGTTGTAGCGCCTTCCATTCCCACCGAAGAAGCGAAAAAGAAATTTCCCAAAGGAGTTACTGAAATTAAAACTTATCTGCGTATGACTCCTCAACCAAATAAATAGGTTAAGTATTGTTCGATCTTTGGGATGATTGAGATAGTTATTAGGGTGAGCATTGCTCGCCCTTTATTTTTGCCGCAGCTTGATTCGCTAATCTAGAACATTAATAGTTAATTATCGAGATGGATATTAAAGACGGTTTCGTAGGAACAATTGGCAATACACCCTTAATTCGCATCAACAGCTTTAGTGAAGAAACGGGTTGTGAAATACTCGGTAAAGCTGAGTTTCTCAATCCAGGTGGTTCTGTCAAAGATCGGGCAGCCCTCTATATAATTAAGGACGCGGAAGAAAAAGGCTTGCTCAAACCTGGCGGTACGGTAGTAGAAGGAACTGCTGGCAATACCGGCATTGGTTTAGCTCATATTTGCAATGCTAAGGGCTACAAATGCCTGATTATCATCCCAGAAACCCAATCTCAGGAAAAGATAGACACTTTGAGAACCTTAGGGGCTGAAGTTCGCACCGTTCCAGCAGTACCCTATAAAAATCCTAACAATTACGTCAAACTTTCCGGTCGCATAGCCCAAGAGATGGATAATGCTATCTGGGCAAATCAGTTTGACAATCTAGCTAATCGACAGGCTCATTACGAGACAACTGGGCCTGAAATTTGGGCGCAAACAGATGGTACTATCAATGCTTGGGTCTCTTCCACTGGAACTGGCGGAACTTATGCAGGCGCATCTATGTTCTTCAAAGAGAAAAATCCCGATATTAAATGTATTGTGGCAGACCCGATGGGTAGCGGTCTTTACAGTTGGGTGAAAACTAAAGAAATTAAGACTGAAGGTAATTCAATTACTGAAGGAATAGGCAACAGTAGGGTCACTGCTAATATGCAAGGCGCACCTGCAGATGATGCCATTCAGATTGACGATCGAGAATGCGTAAGAGTAATTTACCAGTTGCTTGAGAAAGATGGGTTATTTATGGGGGGATCTGTAGGTATTAATGTAGGCGCTGCAGTTGCTTTAGCTAAGCAGATGGGACCAGGTCATACCATTGTTACCGTCCTTTGTGATGGTGGGGCACGCTATCAGTCGCGGTTATATAATCGAGAATGGCTGGCTTCTAAGGGTCTTTTAGTTAATTGATTTAAGGAGAGGGAAAAGGCAAAGAGGGAGAGATAAGGGGGATAAAATTACTTTTCCACACTCCCTCTGCTTCCCCTACCCTCTGCCTTCTTCAATTGCCAGGAATAGATTGCTCAGAATTTTCTCCTTCAGGAGTCAGAATGCGATAGTTCAATTCGGAAACGCGAGCATGGCAGTTAGTGCAAGTTTGAATAGTAGCGGGTTGTGGCAGCTTGACCAGAGGATGAAGAGCCTTAAAATAACGAGATTGTGCTATATAAGAAGGCATTGATTCTTCAGTAGCTAGAGCCCGAGAGAAGGTACGGAGATAGTTCCAGATTAGCAATCTTTCCGGACCGATAAGGTCTGGCAGTTTTGTACCGTAATGTTCTTGTGGTTTTTCCAAAATCTTGCGCCAAGCTTCCGTAGGTAACACCTCCGGAGGAATAGCAATGTGGCAGGTAGAACAATTTTGCAAATATAGTTCTTGTCCTAGTTGGTAGTTTTTAGAAACTGGATCTACAGATTTAGTATAAGAAGATAGGTTTGATAATTTCTGGTTGGAAGTGCGATCGACTGCGATCGCCATGCCCCATCCTAAAACAGTACTCCATGTAACTATTAGCGCTAACAAGATTAGCCAGTATTTCTTAGGCAATAGCTTTGCTAATAACTTTTGTTTTATTGCTGGGCGAGGGCGAAAAAACCGCACATTTTTTAACATTTGTTTTCTTAGAGCGATCGTCAATCAAGTAACAAATTTTTCTACCGGAACTGAGCGTAACAGCTTTTCTACAATAATCTTAGCTTTACGTCCTGCTGCTGGAATGAGACGATGAGAAAGCACGTGAGGTGCGAGATATTTCACATCGTCAGGAATAGCATAATCTCTCTCTTCCAAGAAAGCCAATGCCTGAGTTGCTCGCTGGAGGGCTACACTACCTCGCGGACTAATTCCCAAGGTAATTTCTTCGTCTTGTCGCGATGCCCGCACTAGACTGAGCATATATTGCTGTAGTTCAGTTGCTACCTTGACTTGACTGGCAAGATGCTGCAATTTTTCCACTTCTTCTAGAGAGATACACGATTCTAGTTCCTCAACGCTAGTTCTATTTTGTTGCCGTTGCAACATCTGAAGTTCTTCTTCTTCAGTAGGATAGCCCAGACTAAAAGAAAGAGTAAACCGATCCATTTGTGCTTCCGGGAGGGGAAAGGTACCGTGAGACTCAATGGGGTTCTGGGTAGCGATGACAAAAAATGGTTTGGGAACTGGACGAGGCTGTCCGTCTACTGTTACCTGTTTCTCCTCCATTACCTCTAGCAAAGCGGACTGAGTACGAGGAGTTGCCCGGTTAATTTCATCTGCTAGCAATATATTGGCGAAAGCCGGACCAGGCATGAATTCAAACTCTCTAGCACTGGGATTCCAGATATTGGTGCCGGTAATATCAGTTGGTAACAAGTCCGGCGTACATTGGATGCGCTGAAATTTACCGTTGATTGAACGAGCTAGGGATTTTGCTAAGAGGGTTTTACCTACTCCGGGAACGTCTTCGAGAAGGGCGTGACCGCCACTCAAAATAGCAACTAATACTAAGCGTATGGCATCAGCTTTGCCAACTATGGTATGACTGAGATTTTCAGTCAGTGCAAAGATACTTTCTCTCATAGGAACTAAACAAGGTACAGTCTAACACCCTGGGTTTTGTTGATTATTGATGAAAGTGTAGCTCACCTATTTGAGAAAAGCTAGAGTCGCTCTTTAAAAAATAATATTATAAATATATTTGTTTTTTATTTATTAAAAAATTAATAATATATATATACAGTA
>JBFRWL010000186.1:0-4936 GCA_051439565.1 Prochloraceae cyanobacterium | reverse complement strand
GAAGTGGGGCAGATTGGATATATTAGTCCACTGCCTGGCTTTTGCCAATAGGGATGATTTATCTGGGGGGTTTAGCGACACATCCAGAGAAGGTTTTTCTAGGGCTTTAGGAATTAGTACTTATTCCCTTACGCGCTTGACGAGATCGGCAAAATCGTTGATGGCTGAAGGGGGTAGCATTGTTACTCTCACCTATCTCGGGGGGGTAAGAGTAGTACCCAACTACAATGTCATGGGAATTGCCAAGTCAGCATTGGAAATGAGCGTGCGTTATCTAGCAGCAGAATTGGGTCCGCAAAATATTCGGGTCAATGCTATTTCTGCAGGACCAATTCGTACTCTGGCATCCTCAGCAGTGGGCGGCATTCTGGATATGATTCATCATGTAGAGGAAGTTGCTCCCCTGCGGCGCACGGTTACCCAGATAGAAGTAGGCAATACCGCTGCCTTTTTGTGTAGCGATCTAGCTAGCGGTATTGCCGGACAAGTCATCTATGTCGATGCTGGCTACGAAATTATGGGCATGGGGTGATGAGGGAGAGAGGGGGATAAGAAAGACAGGGAAGACAACGAGGACAAGGGGCATAAAATTACTCCCCACACTCCCCACACTTCCCACACTTCCCACACTTCCCACACTCCCCATTGGATTCGCTGCTAAGAACTAGATAAGGTTGAAGTCCAATTCCTTATTCTTCACTTATGCTTTCTGTCTTGTGCTCTGTGCTTTCTGTCTTGTGCTCTGTGCTTTCTTCATCTTCATACCAAACTCGAATAAACTGATAAAAAAATGGTTCCTCTGCTAAAAAACGAGTTTTCTCATCATCTATCTCTCGCAGTACTACAGTCTCGATATTAATAATCTTGGGGTTTGTATCTGAGAGCCACTGATTAACTTTACTCAGTAGTGAGCTGAAGTTCTCGTATTTATCTTCGGCGAAAAATCCTTTATTTTCAATTGTTTGAGGAAAAAAGTCTTGGAAATAAATCATAACCAGTAATCTGGATTAATGGAAATTTTATGGTGGCAAACAAGGTAAGTAGGGCGAAAAGACAGCGATCGCTCCTACTAGAATCAAGTCTTTTACTACAGTTCATCATATAATGCTGGGTGCGATCGAGCCGTGGGGGGATCGATTTTTTCTTGGTTATGGTTGGCGAAAAATAGCAAACGCCGAGGTATAGCCGTGTAGAAAAGTCCTTCCTCCTACCGGACCAATCTCTCCATTACAGAAAAAGCCCCCCAATTGAATATTATTCAGATAGCGGCAAAACAGCTCTGAGTCAAAATTAGGCTGGTTATAAAGTCCTTCCCCTCGTCCCAAACAAGAGAACATTAAAGCGCCAATAGCTGCCTCGGTTGAGTTTTGTTCTTGTTGATAACTCCTGAGCAGTAGTTCTAAGTCTTCAGCAGAAGTTTGAGCGTCTCTGAGGTGAAACTGAATTCGTTGACCGGGACGGAGGCGATCGCCAATAGCAATTGCTCCCGATTTGGGATCTACTCCTAACAAATTACGAATTAAAAAGTCTCTCTGTCCTAACTGGAGCTTAAATTCATCTCTGGCAATACCTACAAACAGAGAATTTTGAGCCAATTCTCGATCTTTGTCATTCAGATCGACAATTAAATCTCGCAGTACTTCCAAAGGGGGACGGGAACAAGGTTTTTCTGTTACAGTTTCTTGAGCATTGATGTCTGCTAGTTCTAAGACAATGTTGCGTTCTGCTTTAGTTATCTGATAGGGATTGCCGATCGGACGACAGCCTTGAGCGACGATAGTTTCTAAAACAATATTGCCACTCAAAGCCAAGCCGACAGTTCCTTGACGGTGCAAGTAATCACCTTGATCGCTCTGTGAATGGTAAAACAAACCAGTTTGAGTTCCCATCGAACTAGAACTTGCCAAACCTCCCACTTTAACTGAGTCAGGATAAGCAAAATCCAACCCTTCTAGCAAGTCGTTAATTTTCGAAGAAAAAGGATCCGACAGCAAAATAAACTGAGGGTGCTTTTCCGGAGCAACTCCCACTAATTCCACCCAAGCTTCTGGAGAACTGTCCAAATCTGGTAAATCTTGCCCCAAAATGTGAAAGGCATGAATCTCAACTTCTGGTAAATGAGCTATGCTCAAGCTCAGAGCAGGTTGACTTTCAACTTCGAGAACTTGATTTTGAGCATCTGTACCTACAATCCCACCACCGCCACAACCAATCAGTACCGGGATCGATATCCGCTCCAAGATCAAAGGGAGCAGACGGGAATATTCGCTCCCGTAAGCTGAGGAAATAAACACTATACCCAAATCTGGAGCTGAAGACAAAGATTGCTGGACGCTTTCTATTACCTCTGTCACTGCTGCTTCTAAAGAAGGACGGGTTGATAATGCATTGGTCCACTGAATCTGATTAGCCATGGGTTTTGCCAGATGAGATGAAGTTCGTTTAAATAGTTATCGTATAGTAATGACGGAATACTCGGAGACTAGGGAACATGGCTTGATTTCTTAATCTAAACTTAATCTACTTATCAGCATGTGCTAACTTGGTATTAGACAAGTCTATCTAAATATTTCCAACACCGCCTTAGTAGATTGTGACTATCTGGTTCAACTCGATAGTTGATCGTCTAGCTAAGGTTAAATCTTAAAAAATTAAAATCGACATCTAAGATAAAATACTAGCTAAGATATCACTAAAGCTGATGACTGTTTGAGGCAGAAAGGCTAAATATTAGCGCAAAAAGCTCCTGGAACAGTTAATATCAATAAAACAACTGTAGTTTAAGATTAGCTGAGATTAACGAAAATTAATGAGTAACATCGAAGAAAAAATACAAAAAGAACGCCAAGAAGCTAGAGAAGTTTGCTCGACTGAGGGGGCTACCTCTAGTGACTGTGCTGCTGCCTGGGATGTAGTAGAAGAACTGCAAGCAGAAGCAGCCCATCAAAGGGAAAGCCAGCCTAAGAAAACTTCTTTAGAACAATACTGCGATGACAATCCCGAGGCGGCTGAGTGCAGAATCTATGAAGATTAGGATTTAATTACTTTTTACTATAGCTAAAATTAGCTTATTGATACTCCCACGACTAAAAGTACGTGGGATTTTTGCTTCAATTTAGACTCTTGCGAGTACAACAGCGGTAGTCCACAATAATTGAAGATTATCCGAGGAAAAAACAAGGCAATATGGACGAAAACTGGCTGCGGCCACTGGTTTGGACAGATTACAAACTAGCAGTATTATTCATGGTGATCGTGCCGCTAGTTCTGCTAATTTGGTCATTTATCAAGAGATCTGAGGCAATAGGACGTTTATTGATAATATACTGGCGGGTTGCCAGTCTGCTCATGGTTACGGTTTATCTGGCTATCCCAGGTTTGCCCATTAGCTTTCTTACTAGTATTTCTGCCAGAATTTTGATCCCAATTTCTTTGTGGTTTTGGATAGATTTAAATGAGGAAATTAGGGATCTGCGGGATAGTTCTCTAAAATTGACGCTAACTTCATGGCGCTGGGCAGTTACAATTTATTCGCTTGTGGGGGCGATCGCTACTGTTCCTTTGCTCCCTTGTGCTTTTTCTCCAGGCGAAATTGACAAACCTTACTGTCAAGTCTGGTTAGAAGCACCTTGGGGTTACAAGGAAATTTTTCATCCCAATACTAGTCCAGGAGTATTAGGATTTTTCGCGATGGTGGGATTGATTATTTATACTCTATATCTGGCTTACTTCATTTTCGTGCGACTCGGTAAACAGGGACGTTCAGCACTTGAGCAATAGGGGGAGCAAATGACAAAATCTATTGGGCAACGTTTGGAGCAATATACAATTAAGCGATCGCTCGAAGTGTTAATCGTTACTCTTGAAACTGAGGGCGAACAAGATCAAATTGCCATTTATAAAGGGTTTTCCAGTTCCCTGGTGCGTCCGACATCCTTCGATCCAGACGTGCCCGTCTTTCCAGAATCAGGAGAAATTATCAGTATCGATCGCGTTGCTAGTCCCTACAATCCAGATGCACCTAATTACATTCAGCAAGGATTAACTTGGGAAATGATGCAATCGCTACTCTCGGAAGCAGGAGTTTAACCGCCGGCGGCGGAAGACAGAAAGCACAAGGAGGAATAAGGGAGGAAAAGCTGACGGGGTGACAACCCCGCTAAACTAAGATCTGTATTCGTCGAACTCAGGTTAATCATGGCGATTCGATCGCTGCAATTCCAGCCATGTCGAGAATTTGAGGAATTAAATCTTCCCGCTTGACTGCCATCATGTGAACGCCTTGACACAACTTTTGCGCTAACATAACTTGTTCGGCGGCAATTTTCATCCCTTCTTGAAGCGGTTCAGCAGCAGTAGCTAGCCGTTGAATAATTGTTTCGGGTATACTTACTCCCGGAACATTGCGGTTAATAAACTGAGCATTTTTAGCCGATTTAAGCAGAAATATTCCGGCTAAAATTGGCTTATTCGTACCAGAAGCAATTTGAGTCATAAATTTATCCAAGCGCTCAAAATCGGTAATTAATTGGCTTTGGAAAAACTGTGCCCCTGCTTCTAATTTGCGCTCGAACCGACGTTGTAGACCAGACCAACTCTTGTGCTGAGGATCGACAGCAGCCCCGGCAAATAGGTCTGTGGGTTCGTCCGGTAGGGGTTTGTCGTTCCAGTCGAAACCGCTATTAAGCTTATCGATCGACTTCAGTAGCCGCACCGATTCTAATTCAAATACAGCCTTGGCTTGCTTGTGGTCTCCTGCTTTGACTGGATCCCCTGTCAGAGCAAGAATATTACGAATTCCTAGTGCGTGGGCACCCATCAGATCGGCTTGTAAGGCAATAGAGTTGCGATCGCGGCAGGCAATCTGACATATTGGCTCGATCCCGTGCTGTAATAAAATCCCTGAAGCTGCTACTGAAGACATCCGCAACACAGC
>JBFRWL010000185.1:0-4830 GCA_051439565.1 Prochloraceae cyanobacterium | reverse complement strand
AGTAGAGACAATAGAAATTCCAGGTCGCGCTCCCGAAGTAGTTATTAAATTCAATGAGAAACCTGAGCTTCCCTCTACTGGCAAAAAAGTCCCTCTGACGGTGGAAGGAGAAAACGGAATTAAAGTTGTGGCTAATCTCAATCGCAAAACCCTCAAAAAACAGGTAGAGAAGATGGATTCTTTCGCTGATTGGATTGCTGCTTTAAGTGGAAAAACTCTCTCTCTATCTTCTGAGGGATTGATTGAATTAGATGCGGCGGGACTCCAAGTTTTTGAAAAAAAATCTAAAAATGACTAAAATCTAGGTTTAAGAAATTTTATTTCAAACAAGAGTTTATTCTTTTCTCAACCTTTTTGCTCCTAATAATCCACCATGACCACTTCTGAGCTTGAACCCGTCGCGCTAGGCCACCAACTCAGGCAAATCTACCACCAATTACCGACTCAAAAGCGACAAATTATCCAGCTATTCTCTGTCATTTACGAACCGATTAACAGAACTGCATTCTTAGCGTGTTTGAATCAAACAGGTGCAAAGCAGGCAAATGGCAAGCCCTTCAATAACAGAACTTTAAAAAACCACCTCGAAGCTCTACTCAAAGAAAATTTACTAATTCAAGGACGGGGGCAGGTGATTCAATGCCATCACTTAATCGCTGAAATTGCCACCCGCGATGCTATTCAAGCTGGAGTCTGGACGCAAATGGTGGAAGTAGTAGAAGATAATCTACCTATTTCCAGTTATTACTATATCCCAGACTCCAGGGATTTTAGCAGTAAAACTCAACTAGTGCGGGAAGTCCGTATTGGCATTTATCGAGGCGATTTTGACTTCATTCTTCGACAGTTGGAATGCTACCAAAAATATGGATACGATCGAGAGCCAATCTCTCTAGATGAAATCCTCAAACAAGTTTTAAATAACCCCTTTGACCCCTATTGGTTTCGCCAGCTCCCTCAAGAACTGTATGAATTAGCACTAGTTTGCATCCTCTCTGATTCGGTGATGTATTTGAGGGATTCGGAGGAACAATTTACCCTACTCCAACAAGAATTTACTAACTCTACTGAAAGTTGTTCAGATAATCTGCACTTACTGTTAATCGAACAGCTTCTTCTCAGGGATGAGACTGAAGCCGCCCAAAATCGCCTCGAACACCTTGGCGCTAAGTGTGAAGAAACAGCCCAAGTGTTTTGGGGTTGGTTAGCCTTTTTAAAGGGAGATTACCAACAAGCACTCTCTCATTACACTACAGCTTTAAAAGCCCTGAAAAAAGCTAAAGGCAAAAGGAAAGTCTTTTTCGATACCATCGGCGGGATATTTTTTGTCTTAGCACTGTTGCAAGATGGTTCTCCGGGCCACCTCAAACAAGCAGAAGATTATGCTAGGATCATTGCTGATCAATCTGACCATTGGTTGTGCTCTATTTATACCTGGCTGGAAAAGGTGCTGGAAATTCAGCAAGGTAATTTGGCGGCACAAGATTGGATTAACTACGCCGATATTGCGCCCTACCACGAACACCACAGCCTCGAAACTTTCTTTTGTTCCCTGTGCCTTTATTGGATAGATGCCAAACAAGCTAAACAACGTTTGCCATCGCGATTAAAACCTTTAGCCGAACAAGCCGAAACTGCTGGTTACTACTGGTTAGCTGCTGAGGCGGCCGAACTATTATCTCGACTCAAAATTCGCAGCGCATCCGCTCAGGTCGAAGCAATTTACTCCAAAAGTGAGATACCTTCCTTAATCGATTTAGTTGCACCTCAACAACCTTGGGAACTTTCTTTAAAAGCCCTGGCTAATTTACAGCCCAAGACACAGACACAGCGACTAGCCGAGGCACAAAAGCGTTTAGTCTGGTTAATTACTTTCTATTCAAGTGGCTTTGTTCTCGAACCCCGCGAACAAAAAATTACGGCTAAAGGCGGATGGAGTAAAGGTCGTCCCATTGCGCTAAAACGCTTGAGCCAAAATCCTGGTGAATTTGATTATCTTACGCCTCAAGACTTAAGAGTTTGTGCCCACATCGAAGCTGACTACTATGGTTATTACGAAAAGCTCGAATATAGCTTCGGCGAGCGGGCCATGTTAGCTTTAGTGGGACATCCTTTGGTATTTTGGTCAGATTCGACTCACACTCGTGTAGAGATAGTCAAAGGAGAACCAGAACTAATTATTAAAAAACTGAAAACACAACGATTAAGTTTAGAACTTTCTCCCAAACTCCCAGACAATAAAGAGCTGATCGCCGTCAAAGAAACTCCCACCCGAATCAAAGTCATCGAGATCACTCCAGAGCATGAACGTATTGCCACTATTATCGGGACCAAGAACTGTTTAAATGTGCCTGCTAGTGCCAGTGAGCTGGTTTTAGCCGCTATTAACGGGGTTTCTCGTCTGGTTACAGTCCATTCGGATATTGGTGGCGGACTAGAAAGTGCTCTCGAAGTTCTCCCTAATTCCCAACCTCATCTGCATCTTTTACCTGCGGGAGAAGGATTGAAAGCAGCATTACTATGTCGTCCCTTCGGTGATGCTGGTTCTTATTATCGTCCTGGTAAGGGAGGTACAACAGTAATTACTGAAATTGAGGGTCAGCGTCGGCAAACTACTCGACAGATGGAGTTAGAAGAGGAACTAGCTCATGCTGTGGTCAGCGCCTGTCCTACTCTAACTCGCTACTGTGCTGAAAATGAAGAATGGTTGATAACAGAAGTAGAAGATTGTTTAGAGTTGTTGCTCGAACTCCAACAATTAGGCGAGCAAGTAATCATTGAATGGCCAGAAGGGGAAAAACTTCGGGTAACTCACCAAGCCAGTATGAGTAATTTCCAGATGCAGATCAAACGTCAGCGGGATTGGTTTGCTGCGAGTGGAGAGTTAAAGCTTGACGAAAACCTGGTGCTGGACATGGAAAATTTGCTGTTATTACTGGAACAAACACCTTCTCGCTTTATTCCTCTCGGTGATGGTCAATTTCTCGCCCTATCCCAAGCATTTCGCCAACGTCTGGATGAATTGCGGATGTTGAGTGAAAAACAGGGCAACGGTCTGCGCTTTCATCGCCTTGCCTCCCTAGCCTTGGAAGACGCACTCGATGAAGTGGGTCAACTTGAGGCAGATCGGCACTGGAAGGAACAAGTTCGCCAGCTCAAGGAAATCAAAGATTGGCAACCAGTGCTACCTTCTACTCTCCAAGCCGAACTACGAGATTATCAACTAGATGGTTTTTCTTGGTTGGCTCGTCTGGCTCATTGGGGTGTTGGGGCAATTTTAGCCGACCAAATGGGACTGGGTAAAACCTTGCAGGCTTTAGCCGCCATTCTCACCCGCGCTCCTGCCGGGGCTACCCTGATTATCGCTCCTACCTCGGTGTGTATGAATTGGGTTAGTGAAGCGCAAAAGTTTGCTCCTACCCTCAATCCCGTACAGTTTGCTAGCACCGAGCGCCAGAACCTTTTAGATGGACTGCAACCTTTTGACCTGCTCATTTGCAGCTATGGCTTATTACAACAGGAAGAAGTCGCCCAGATGTTAGCGCAAGTGGAGTGGCAAACCATTGTCCTCGATGAAGCTCAGGCGATCAAAAACATGGCAACCAAACGCTCCCAGGCGGCCATGAAATTACAGGGTCACTTTAAACTAATTACTACAGGAACTCCTATTGAAAATCATTTAGGGGAATTGTGGAATCTGTTTCGCTTTATCAATCCCGGATTTCTGGGCTCGAAAGAACAGTTTAACCAACGTTTTGCCATTCCTATTGAAAAGAATCAAGATCGCCTCAGACGCACACAACTCAAGAAACTGATTCAACCCTTTCTACTGCGCCGCACTAAAACCCAGGTGCTTGATGAATTACCTGAGCGCACCGAAATTGTTCTTCATGTCAATCTCTCGACCAATGAAATGGCTTTTTATGAAGCTCTGCGGCGTGAGGCGATCGCCAAATTGTCAGACACTGATGCTAGTGCGGGGACTAAACACTTGCAGGTGCTAGCGGAAATTATGAAACTGCGTCGCGCTTGTTGTCACGCGCGTTTGGTCATCCCAGATAGTAATCTACCTAGTTCTAAACTGGAACTGTTTGGAGAAGTCTTGTCAGAATTATTGTCAAATCGGCACAAGGCTTTGGTCTTCAGTCAGTTTGTCGCTCATTTACACATTCTGCGAGATTATCTTGACCAGCGCCAAATTGCTTATCAATATCTTGATGGTAGTACCCCAGCCAAAGAGCGAAAAGTTAGGGTAGATCAGTTTCAAGCTGGTTCTGGAGATGTATTTTTGATCTCTCTCAAGGCTGGGGGAACTGGACTTAATCTTACTGCTGCCGATTATGTTATTCATATGGATCCTTGGTGGAATCCTGCTGTAGAGGATCAAGCAAGCGATCGCGCTCACCGTATTGGTCAGCAACGTCCGGTGACTATTTATCGCCTAGTAACTAAGGGGACTATTGAAGAAAAAATTGTCGATTTGCATCGCCACAAGCGCGATTTGGCTGATAGCCTACTCGAAGGCACTGAGATGAGTGGCAAGATGTCTACTGAGTAATTATTACAGTTGATGACCCAATAGGAGTTATTGGGGGTTAGACTCGTTTGTGCTCGTGTTGACCAATTTATCTTCAAAACTCTAATTGTTAACCCTAACACCAGCTTTGACAACCTGCACTCCAGCTTTCTTAGAGGCTATTCTTTGTGCCGTTACCACTTCTCGTTGACGTAGTTTAGGACTAACCGAATATGAGCTGGTGATGATTGTAAGTTGCTCCGCCGGAAAAACAAACTGCTCCTGACCTCTTCTTTGCTCGTACAGAGTGAGGT
>JBFRWL010000184.1:0-6969 GCA_051439565.1 Prochloraceae cyanobacterium | reverse complement strand
ACTTAATACTAGCGACCGCGAACTTTATCTGTGCGCCGCAACTGACGTTTAACCAATTCTACGAAGAGATAGAAGCCAACAGAAGCGCCAATAATGATCGCCCACTCATCAAGTCCGACGAAATCAGTTCTGAAGATTTGGTTCATTACAGGCGCATAGGTAAACATTAACTGAGCAACTACCATCAACACGACACCCAGAAGCAACCAAGGGTTGGAGAAAAATCCTAATTTAAACATGGTGTAATTTCGAGAACGGCAGTTGAACAGCAGGAAAATCTGTCCGAAGACGATCGCATTGGCAGCAGCGGTTTGCGCGGCTTCTAAAGAAGTATTGGGGTCAGATCTTTTCAAGCCATACACGACAAAGGCGATCGCACACAGCGCCACTCCGTAGAATAAAATTCGCCAAACTATGGGGCTTTGCAAGAGGGGTGTTTCGGGCGATCGGGGCGGGCGTTCCATGATTCCTGGTTCTGCTACCTCGAAGGCGAGAGTCGTTCCCAGCAGAACTGCTGCGATGGTATTAATCCAAAGAATGTGTAGGGGAGTCACGGGCATGCCGAGATTGAAAAAGGAGGAAATGACGATAATCAAGCCCAAACTGGCATTGGTGGGCAACAGCCAGATGATACTTTTGATAATGTTGTCGTAAATCCTGCGCCCTTCTTCCACCGCCACGCGGATGGTGGCAAAGTTATCATCCAAGAGTACCATCTCAGCCGCTTCCTTGGCGACTTCTGTTCCCGTAATTCCCATAGCGGTGCCAATATCTGCCTGTCGCAGTGCTGGCGCATCATTGACCCCATCCCCCGTCATAGCAACTACGTTCCCATTGGCTTGTAAGGCTTTAACCAGGCGGAGTTTTTGTTCGGGGGCTACCCTGGCAAACACCGAAGCCTTTTCAGCCATGCTAATTAGTTTCTTATCTGATAGTTGATCGATTTCTTTACCACTCAGCGCCAGGGATTTGCTAGAGGTGCCGTTGAGTCCGATCTTGCGTCCAATGGCGGCGGCGGTTCCCAGATGGTCGCCCGTAATCATTTTGACCCGAATTCCTGCCCTTTGACAGGTTTTGATGGCTTCGATCGCCTCTGGACGAGCTGGATCGATCATCGCTTGCAATCCCAAAAAAGTCAATCCACCAGCAAGTTCTTCATGGGTAATCCCAGCCATCTCAGGGGAGAATTCTGCCCGGGCAAATGCCAACACTCGCAACCCCTTATTTGCCATCTGGGCAACAGATTTGTGGATTTCGTCTCCATCTAACGGCAGCAGTTCTCCTGAGTGAGTGCAGGCATCTTGGCAGCGAGGCACAATCTGTTCTACCGACCCTTTAATATAAGCGATGCGTGGTTGCTGTTCTCCTCCATTGTGCAGGGTTGCCATATACATATATTGGGACTCAAAGGGGATGGAATCGATTCTAGGGAAATCTTTTTCTAGGTCTTCTCTCGATAAACCTGCTTTTTGGGCTGAGACAATCAAAGCGGCTTCTGTCGGATCGCCTTCCACGCGCCTGCCTTCTTCTGTAGTTACTAAGCGCGAATCGTTGCAGAGTAGTCCAGCTTTTAAACATTCCGTCAGGGCTTGATTTGACTGGGGTTCGGCTGGGGTTTCTCCTTGGGTAAACTGCCCCTCAAACCCGTAACCAATGCCAGAAATATCAAACTTTGACCCGCCAGCGACAACTTCCTGCACAGTCATCTCGTTTTGCGTTAGAGTTCCGGTTTTATCGGAACAGATAACAGTGGTACTGCCTAAGGTTTCTACTGCAGGCAGTTTGCGAATAATGGCTTTTCGCTTTGCCATGCGGGACACTCCGATCGCCAAGGTAATAGTTACCACCACGGGCAATCCTTCGGGAACTGCCCCCACTGCTAGGGCTACCACTTCTAGAAGGGCTTGTTTCAAAGCTTCGCGGTTGACAACCTCACTGCGAACTAACCCCGCCAGTAGGGTTAATCCAGAGATCGCGAGAATCACTTTCATCAGGGTGAGACTGAACTGCTCAATTTGCCTAGTTAAGGGGGTTGACAGCGCCTCAGTTGAAGCGATCATCTTGTTAATTTTACCGATTTGGGTTCTGTCGCCAATGGCGATCGTAATTCCTGTCCCAGTACCATAGGTTACTAAGGTAGAAGCGTGAGCAATATTGCTCTGTTCTGCCAAGATGGTATCATCTGGCAACTGTTTGACTGCCTGCTTTTGCACGGGTACAGATTCCCCCGTCAAGGCAGATTCATCGATCTGGAGTTCGCGGCTGTGCAGCAGGCGCAGGTCGGCGGGGACTTTATCTCCTGACTGGAGAAGAACAATATCTCCAGGGACTAACTCAGATGCCGAAATCCTTTGCTTTTCCCCGGCGCGAATTACTGTGGCTTCACTTTGCATCGCCTTGGCGAGTGCCTGCATTGCCTGCATTGCCTTGGCTTCTTGGATAAATCCGACAATGGCATTGAGCAAAATGACGGCAAAAATTACCCCCATGTCAACCCATTCGTTCAAAATTCCGGTAATTACTCCTGCTGCCATCAGGATATAAATCAGCGGCTGGTTAAATTGTTCTAAGAAGATGCTTAGGGGAGTCTTAGCTTCTTTCTGGGTGAGGGTGTTGGAACCGTATCGAGTCTGGCGGTTTTCTACTTCTAGGGGGTGTAATCCCTGGTCGGGCTGGGTTTCTAGCAGGTCTAATATCTGCTCTTCTCTTAGATAATGCCAGTATTCGGTTGTCATGGTCTTTATTAGTGGTAATAGCCGAAGGCAGGAGGCAGGGGGCAGGGGGCAGGAGGAAAAGCTTTTCGAGGCTTGGGTTAGAAGCTCTAAAGATGTCCTAGTATAACTCTGTAGGGTTATATTTTCTCTACTAGGGAAATAATATCAGAATTTAGAATTTAGAATTCAGAGGTAACAACACCCTAGCTAACAGCTAACTCCTGATTTCGGTTTTATATTTATTTATGCCCACCTACTTAGGCGATCGCTGCTTGTCAATCCTGAAAATGGCATTATGGCAGTAATCGATCGCTTTTTCCAGTAATCAACCACGCCAGGAAACCAAAAACAATGACAGCACTAAAGCTTACTAGAAAAGAGAAGAAAAAAGGATGAGGAGTATAGGAAGAAAAAGATAGCTGAATGGGTTCTTCAATAAAAGGCAGCTGAATGGGTTTTTCGATGAGTGAGTTAGGAGAACTAGAAGCAACAAGTGCGCCCACAGCTAGACCAGTACCAATTACTTGAACTGTTCTTTCTAAACGGCGATCGCGTTCGGCTTGATCGATCTCTACTACTGCTCGAATAGCTTCAAGCGCTCTCTCTAACAGACTATATTCTTGATTAAAATAACTTAAGTCACGTTCAATTTGTTCTTTAAAAACAGGAAAAATTTTATTGCTAAATTTACTCAATATTTTGATTTCTTCTGTCAATTTTATTCCTAGTTTATCGCAAATTATTTGCAACTTTGTTCGGTAATTATCTGTATTTATTATAATTGTATTTCGGGCAAATTATAAATCTTTTAGACAGCTAGAATAATCGACGCTTTTGACGATAAAATCTTTGAGTTTATCTTTAAGATATTTCAGTTCTTTCTTGCTGAGAGTCTTCGCGGGAGATAGTCCATCGAAAACTTGTCCAATGAATGGTTCTATCTTTTTATATTTTTCGTAAGTTTTTTTATAAACATCTCTGCTATGTTTAAATTGGGTAATTATCTTATTGCGATAAAATAACAAATCGAGAATAGTGTTAGTAACTTTGCCAAATTGTTCGTCACTCAGCCACGCTGTAATTATAATCGTTTGCCCTAAGTTAGTTTGCAGGAAGTCTGGAAGCAAATAACCATTAGGGTTAAACAGAGAAATTTGCTCTTAATTTTTCTACTATATTCCGCAACCAAGCCAATATTTTTATCTTAATTCTACGTCTGAATAACAATTTTAAATATCTTCTAAGTAGTCGGACAAAAGTAAAGTTAACCGTAGAAACAAGGGAACGGGAAGGAACAGGGAACAGCAAAGGATTGAGCTTCTTTACACAATATTGTTTATTTATGACCGACTACTTAGTACTAGTCTGTCAATTTTAAAATCATGGGTTGAGAGAGGACAAGGGAGAAATTTAATGACACTTATCCCTCAAATCAATCTTGACCATACAATTTTGGATTTTGGATTAAATTCATCGGTGAAGTTCCTTTCCGTTCTTGTCTCATAAATGACTTACGATTGCTATAGAAACATCTGACCCCTGACCCCTGACCTCTCTCTTTTCCCTCAACTCCCCTTAGCTTCCAACTTAGCTAACCGACTCTTGAGTTCTTGATTTTCTTGCTTGAGTTTGTCTAACTCCTCTCGCAACTCTTTAATTGCTTTATCCGAACCGATACTTTTCTCGACTTTTCCCATTGCTTCTTCCGCCATCCGGCGCACCCTTCCATCTGGAGTTCTCTCGGCTAAAGTTTTGAGAATGGCGATCGCCTTGGGTGTCTGCATCTGTCCTAATGCGGATGCAGCCGCAACTTGGGTTAAGAAGAAACTTTCTGAGGCAATTGCTTCTAAATGCTCTAAAATTGACTCTACTTTATCCGGCGTTTGACCATTAGAAACAGCCCCTAAAGCCCGAATAGCAGCTAAACGTAGTGGTTGAGGCACTCCCAACTTAGTGTATTCAACAATGACATCGGCTGCGGCTGGGTAAGTTTTCATATTACTCAGACCCCCGATCGCGCCCGATCGCACTACCTCATTCCAACCCTGACGTTCTTGGAGTACTTTCTTGAGTAATGCGAGTACTTCTTCCTCTTTCTCCTTCAAATTACCAGAAATTATACTTCCTAGAGAACGCGCGGCTGAGGCTTCGGCATAGTAACTAGCATCCCCTTGTTCTAGAAATTGTTTCAGGGTGTCGTAACTTTCAGCGGTCTTAATTTTACTCAACCCCTCAACTACTCCACGACGTACCCGCGCATCTCGATCGTGCAAGCCAGCGGCTAAAGCGGTTGCTGCTTGGTCTAATTTGATGCTGGCTAGCTGTTTGGCTGCTTCTAAGCGCACTCCCCAGAAGAGATCTTTGGTTAGGCTTTCGGAGAGGGCTTTAATTGCTTCGAGTCCGCCTTTTTTGGCTAAAGCAATAGCAGCATAGATGCGAGAAATCGGATCGGGGTCGTATTTTAGCTGGGCTTTTAGTTCTGGGGAAGAGTACTCTAAAGCTACCGTTTTGAGGAAGTTATTGCCCGTATCAAAGCTAACGAATGTGGGTTTTTTCTCCAGAGGAAAATAGAAGCTTTGTTGTTGTTGATGAATGCGCAGGCTAAAAGTTTGCAGTTTTACCGGATCTTTTGCTTTTTCTTCCACGTAAGCAAAGGCGATCGGTATTTTTAAGTCAAATAACTGATTGTTGTTGCCGTTTTTGTTGGCTTTGGCTTGGGTTTGAGTAACGGTAAGGGTTGCTAGGTTGCTATCTCCATCCCAGGAATAACTAACTTTGAAGTCAGGATGACCGCCTCGGAAAACATACTGGTCGAACAAGAACATCAAATTATATCCCGTTGCTTTTTCAATTGCCCGCAACAGGTCGATGGTTTCTACAGTATTATGGGCGTTATCTCGGACAAAGATTTGAATGGCTTTGTCAAATAACTCGTCTCCTAACACCCCTCGAATCATGTGGTAAACGCAAGCACCTTTTTCGTAGAGGTGACGGTCGTAAAGTTCGATCGCCTCCCGATAAACGTGAGTAACGATGGGACGGCGATAGCGGGAGGAATCTTCTTGTAAGTAGCTACGCGCCTCTTTTAAGAGATAGTATGCAGCATCGTCTTTACCGTACTCTTTTTCCGTCCACAATACTTCCGCATAGGATGCCATGCCTTCTTTAATCCAAGCATGAGACCAATGCTTAATAACTACTAAATCTCCGAACCATTGATGTGCGAGTTCGTGAAGGACTAAACTTTCAGTACGTTGGTTATCTATAGCGGCGCGATCGTCTAAAAGACAGCGATCGGTTAGTAAGGTAGTAGAAGTATTTTCCATCCCGCCGAAAATAAAATCATCGACGCAGACTTGGGCGTATTTAGGATATGCATAGGTATAGCCATACTTGTTACTGAGAAACTCCATCATCCGGGGGGTTTTCCCCATACTGCGCTTGGCATCTTCTTCCCGACCTTTTTCTACATAGTAGGTGACGGGGATACCCTTCCACTCATCCTTTATTTCGGCAAATTTACCCACAGCTAGAGTCATTAAGTAAGTGGGGTGGACTTGTTTTTGCGACCAGTGATAAATTTTATCTTCCCCTAATGCTTCGCTGGCGACTAGTTCTCCGTTAGAAATAGCCAGGAATTCTTTGGGAACTTTAACCCTTATTTCTGAGGTGGCTAATTGACCGGGATAGTCGAAACAGGGGAACCAGAAACGAGAATCTTCATCTTCTCCTTGGGTCCAGACTTGGGTGGGTTTGTCCGGGTAATGTGGGTTGGGACTGACGAAATACAAACCCCGTTGGGGATTTTGTACGCTGTAGGCGATCGCGATTTTGAGCGCTTTTTCCCCTGTCGGTTGCAGCAGGTGAATTTGTAGCTGTTGGCGATCGTAATCGAAGGTTTGGCTAACGCCATCGACTAATACTGATTCGATATTTAAATCTACTGCATCCAGAGTTAGTTGCTTAATTCCCTGACGTATTGGGGTTAGGGTAATAGTGCAAGTTCCCTGAAAGCTTTGCTGGGGAATATCTAAGTTTAAATCTAGGAAAATATGTTCGACTTGTCCGGGGCGATCGGGGTTATAGTGTGGTTTGGCCCCTGGTAGTTCAAAGGACTTGCGCTTGTTGTTTTCTGTATCGAAATATGAGTGCAGCATAGATTAATTTAAAGGAATTTTTTCAGGTTTGGATCGGCTTGTAGTGACTTCAGGACTTGTTTAATTTCTTGAGTGCGGTCTTTTTTCACGATTAAGGT
>JBFRWL010000183.1:0-6643 GCA_051439565.1 Prochloraceae cyanobacterium | reverse complement strand
TCATTACTATAAAAAAGATTATTTAAAATTGAAAAGACAACCTATTGCATAAATATTTTAATTAACTGATCGCATCCAAAAGATGTTAATTTATTTCTCAAAAGCTTAAAGGTAATTATTGTTACTTCCTAGGTACTTTAACAATTATAATCCTGAGATTCTAGGTAGCAGCCAGTTGAAAATTACTAAGGTATATTCAGTACAATAATTTTCTAGATAGTTCCAGTCTTCAGTGTCGTCCGTAACCCAAATACAGTAAATTGCAACAACTCAGCAAAATCTCTAAGTTTTTTCCGCTAGATTGCTGCTGTAATTTGGCGCCAAGCATCTTAAATTTTAAGGAGATGTGAATTCAACTATTATTTCTACCAATTCTACGTGAATCGTGAGAATAACTCTGGCTGAAATTATTAGGATATTCGCTGAGAAAATGCGTAAGTTTTTAACGCCTTCTTATTATAAGTAAATTCAACTAAATCGACATGAAAAGAATTCAACGGCACTATTTATCGGTCGCGCTGCTGACTGTTCTTCCATTAGCTTGGCTGCTATCAATAAGTTGTGAAACATTTGCTTATTATCAATCCTATCTCGCTTGTGGAATTGGAATCGGTGTCAGTGGAATTTTGTTCCTCGTAATTAACAATTTAGTCGCTGCTCGTATCGCAGCCGAACAAGCCAGCAACCTCAAGTCTCAATTTCTGGCTAAAATCAGCCATGAAATCCGCACGCCAATGAATGGACTTTTAGGTATGACAGCGTTGCTAGAACAAACTGAGTTAAATGAAGAACAACTCGAATATGTCCAAACTATCCAGGTCAGTGCTGAGAATCTGCTGCACATTCTCAACGAACTTCTAGACTTCTCTAAACTTGAAGCCGGAGAGATGCAGGTAGAAACTGTCGATTTTGATTTAAGAGATTGCGTGCAACAGGCAGTAAATTTACTCACCCAACAAACACAGAAAAAGGGTCTACAAATGAAGGTTGAGATCGATCCCGAAGTTCCCAGACAATTACAAGGTTCTCCTTGTCGTCTGCGCCAGATTCTTCTCAATCTAATCAGCAATAGCATTAAATTTACTGAATCTGGGGAAGTGGTGGTGAATGTATCTGTCAGTGGTGAGCCGAAGGTGGCACAATCAGGCTATCTACTAGTGCCAATTTACTTTTCTGTAAGGGATACTGGCATTGGTATTGCCTCTCAAGACCAGGACAAGTTATTCCAAGTTTTTTCACAAGTAGATGCTTCCATCCCCTCTAGATACGGCGGTACTGGTTTAGGTCTAGTAATTTGTCAACAGTTAGTGGAACTGATGGGAGGTCAAATTGGTCTAGAAAGTGAAGTGGGAGTTGGTTCTACCTTCTGGTTTACTATTCCCTTCTTAACACCAGCGAGTAGGTTCGCGATCGAACAAGTTAGCGAACCCTCTCCAATGCTTACCAGCTAATCTGACTTTTCAGGGGAATTCCTAAAATCTAGTCATAAAGGAGACAGAAGACAGGAGTCAGAAGAAACAAATTTCAAATCAACCAGCTAAAAACTAAGAAGACTTAAAGGAGGGACGAGACATGATTGGTCTAAGCAATGAAAGTCAGCAACAAGCAAAACCAGAAAACTTGCATCAATTGCTTCTAGATGTTGAACTAATAAAACTCTACAAGAAATGGGACAGACAAGCTCAAACATTCTGGGAAGATTTAGCTCAGGAATATCTACAAAAAAATCAAGAAACAAATTAATACCAATTGCAAAAAATACTGCTATACATCAATTCTGGAGAATTTGTTGCCTGTTGTCTTTCTTAACCTTACATTTTGCACTTAACCAAAAACCCTGGCTCTAAAGGTAGAAGGCAGAGGCGCGATAAGCAGAAGAAGGGTGAAGAATAAAAGGGGATGTTTTCAACTTAAATCTTAAACGAAATTGGTATGAGCTGGTGGTTAAAATGCCTCTACTAATGCCGCCTGACAGCGTTCGCAAATGGTCGGATCGTCACTAAATTCACCAACGCGAGTAGAGTAATTCCAACAGCGATCGCACTTTTGTCCTTCAGCTTTAACTACCCCAATACTGACAGTATCGGACTTACTGCTATAATTTGCCCGCTCGATGGCCTCGACACTATCTACCAACTCAACCTGAGAGGCTAAGAATAGATAGCGTAACTCATCTACTCCCTTGCCATTCAAGCTATGTTCGGGATTGAGAGATGCTAGACGCTGGCGCAATTCTTCATCTGGCACGTATAGCAACACTTTAGCATCGAGAGAAGAGCCGATCGCCTTCTCCACCCGCGCCTGTTCCATTACCTTATTAACTTCATTGCGCAGTTGCCGCAAAATTGCCCAGAGAGAATTCAATTCTGGCTTTTTCCACTCAGATTTCATTTCCACCCAACCAGACTCGAATACGGACTTGCTATCAGTCTTGTAGGGTAAAAATTGCCAGATATCCTCTGCCATGTGGGAGAGTACCGGAGCGATCGCCTTGGCTAAACTTTCGAGTGCTACTTGTAATACTGTCTGACAACTACGACGGCGCAGGGAATCGAGAGCGCTAATATACAACCTATCCTTAGCAATATCTAAATAGAAGTTAGATAAGTCCACGACGCAGAAATTCTGTACCGTCTGGAAGAAACGGAAGAATTGAAAACTCTCAAACGCCTCCGTTACCTCGGCAAATACTTCAGTTATGCGCTGTAGCATATATTTGTCTAACTCCGGTAACTCTTCGTAAGCTACCGCGTGTTTAGCTGGGTCAAAATCGTGTAAATTTCCTAATAAGAATCTTGCCGTATTGCGAATCTTGCGATAGATATCCGCTAGCTGTTTGATAATATTTTGACCGATGGAAACGTCAGAGGAATAGTCTACCGAAGACACCCACAAACGCAGTACGTCGGCACCGTAGGGAGGCTCTTTTTTCTTATTCTTACCCCCTTCGATAATAACTACTGGATCGACTACATTCCCCAGAGATTTACTCATCTTGCGACCTTGTTCGTCTAAAACAAAGCCGTGGGTTAAGACAGTTTCATAGGGAGCAATACCGTTAGTTGCTACGCTGGTGAGTAAACTAGACTGGAACCAACCCCGATGCTGATCTGACCCTTCTAGGTAGATATCCACCGGATATTTCATCTTTCTTTGCTTGACCACTGCTGCCCAGGAAGAACCAGAATCAAACCAGACATCCATTGTATCGGTTCCTTTACGGTAGGTGCGATCGTTATGGCGATATTTTTCTGGCAATAGTTCCTCTACTGACAGTTCCCACCAAGCATCGGAACCTTTGGCGGCAATAATTGCCTGGACGTGGTTAATGGTTTCTTCGTTGAGCAGCGCTTCATTGGTTTCTTCGTCGTAAAATACTGGGATGGGAACGCCCCAACTGCGCTGGCGAGAGATGCACCAATCGGAACGATCAGCCACCATAGGAGTGATACGGTTTTGTCCTTGAGCGGGAATCCATTTGACCGATTCGATCGCTTTTAAAGCTTCTTCCCGAAATCCCTCAACTGAAGCAAACCACTGTTCTGTGGCGCGGAAAATAGTCGGTTTTTTGGTGCGCCAGTCGTAGGGATATTTATGCTGATATGCTTCTTCTTTGAGCAAGGAACCCGCTTCTTTTAGAGCTTCTACGATCGCCTCATTGCCTCCATTGAGTACGTTTAGACCAGCAAATTTTCCAGCTTCCTCGGTAAAATTTCCCTTCTCATCCACTGGAGAAATAATCGGCAACCCGTAGCGCTGACCGACGATATAGTCTTCTTGACCGTGACCGGGAGCAGTATGCACTAAGCCTGTACCCGATTCGGTGGTGATATAATCTCCCCCGATGACAATTTTGCTCTCCCGTTCAAATAAGGGGTGGCGATAGCTAGAATTTTCTAGCGCTTGACCTGGGATTGTTACTTTTACGGTTATCTTGGCTTCTAGGGTTGCAGATAATCTTTCCACCAGATCGGCAGCAACAATTAAGTATTTTAGGGGGTTAGCGGAGACGCTGTTATTTACCTCAATTACGGCATAGGTTAAGTCTGGGTTGACCGCCACCGCAAGGTTTCCCGGAATCGTCCACGGTGTAGTTGTCCAGATTGCCACTCCCAGATCGGGTAGAAATGGCGATAATACCCCTTTGACAGCTTCCCCTGGCTCGATCATTGGAAAAGCGGCGTAGATACTGCGAGAGGTATGCCCTTCTGGATATTCTAACTCCGCCTCAGCTAGTGCCGTGCGAGAACTAGGACTCCAGTGAACTGGTTTTAAGCCGCGATAGATATAGCCCTTGAGTGCCATTTGCCCAAATACGCCAATTTGAGCTGCTTCGTACTCTGGGTTGAGGGTCAGGTAAGAACTATCCCAGTTGCCCCATACTCCATAACGCTTAAAGCCCTCGCGCTGTTCTTCCATTGTTTTCAGGGCAAAATCGCGAGCTTGATGGCGCAATTTCAGAGGGGTTAACTTTTGCCGCTCTTTAGATTTCATCTTTTGCAGGACTTTCAGCTCAATAGGCAATCCGTGACAGTCCCAGCCGGGAATGTAGGTAACTTTATATCCTCGCAGTAGCTTGTATTTATTGATAATGTCTTTGAGGATTTTATTCAGGGCGTGACCCGTGTGCAAAGCACCATTAGCATAAGGTGGTCCGTCGTGTAAGATGAAATTTTCGCCTGGATTATTCTGCGACAGTCTTTCATAAATCTGGTTTTCTACCCAAAATTGCTGTATTTCCGGCTCCCGCTTGGTAGCATTTGCCCGCATATTGAATTGGGTTTGAGGCAGATTTACGGTATCTTTGTAGCTTTTTGGTGCTGTCACAGTTTATACACTGAGTAAGGGTGAAATTTTCTTGCTGGTTGATAGTCAGGTAAGTAAATTGCGGCTATCTTGGCGAAGCCGAGGCTCTGGGAGATCGCAGCTCGATCGTATCTTAGCAACTATTATAAATTCAATATATAGCATTCTTATTTCAGTTTTGACTTCTCCGGTGACTAAAGCCGACGGGATTCTAATCAGGAAACTGAGCGATGGCTTGAAAGACCGTCACTGCGTTCAGAATGAAATAGCTTTGGTTAGGTGTTAGGTTAATAATTGATTTTTTACTCTAACAACTTAACTGAGAGTTTAAACCCCCGACTAACCTAACACCTCGTCTTAATCAGCTTGTTCCGTTTTAGGTCGGTAGCCGTAATTAAAAGATCCAGTCAAAAGGATTTTTGTTCTTTTTGTTCTCACCTGATTCTTTTTCAGTCGAGGAATCCGACCAATCTTCTTCGTCCTTAGACTTTTCTGTAGCCCAAGGATCGGTGGAAGAAGATTTTTGGGTTTCCTTGCTAGAGGTTGATGGTGTTTCTTCGTCTTCGGTGAATAAATCTAGTTCTTGTTCTATTTCTGTTTCTGTAAGGTTTTCTGCTTTCTCTTCTTGTTTGGATGTGGTCGCTTCTGTGCCAAATAAATTTAGTTCCTCATCACTGCTGCTGGCTGGGGTAGTGCTAGATTTCGGTGCACTTGGTTCTTGGCTGAGCCAGTCTAATTCCAGCTCCGATTCTGACGCAGTAGGTGTGGTCGAGCTTTGTGAGCCAAACAAATCTAGTTCTTCTTCTTCTATGTCGCTGCTGCTGGCTGTGGGAGTACTAGATTTCGGTGCGCTTGGTTCTTGGCTGAGCCAGTCTAATTCTGGCTCTGACTCTGGCGCAGTAGGGGTAGTCGAGGTTTGTGAAGCAAAGAAATCTGATTCCTCTTCTATTTCAGTGCTGCTGGCTGTGGGAGTGCTAGATTTCGGTGCGCTTGGTTCTTGGCTGAGCCAGTCTAATTCTGGCTCTGACTCTGGCGCAGTAGGGGTAGTAGAGGTTTGTGAACCAAATAAATCTGATTCCTCTTCTGTTTCAATGCTGCTGGCTGAGGGAGTGCTAATTGGCGGTGCGCTTGGTTCTTCGCTCAGGAAATCTAATTCCGGCTCTGAATCTGGTGCAGTGGGTGTGGTTAAGCTTTGTGAGGCAAAGAAATCTAGTTCTTTTTCCTCTTCTGTTTCAATGCTGCTGCCTGAGGGAGTGCTAGTTGGCGGTGCGCTTGGTTCTTCGCTGAACAAATCTAATTCTGGCTCCGATTCTGGCGCAGTGGGTGTGGTCAAGCTTTGTGAGGCAAAGAAATCTGGTTCTTTTTCCTCTTCTGTTTCAGTGCTGCTTGTTGGGGGAGTACTAGATGTCGGTGCGCTTGGTTCTTGGCTCAGGAAATCTAATTCTGGCTCCGATTCTGGCGCGGTGGGTGTGGTTAAACTTTGTGAGGCAAAGAAATCTGATTCCTCTTCTGTTTCAGTGCTGCTTGCTGAGGTAGTGCTAGATGTCGGTGCGCTTGGTTCTTCGCTGAACAAATCTAATTCTGGCTCCGATTCTGGCGCGGTGGGTGTGGTTAAACTTTGTGAAGCAAAGAAATCTGATTCCTCTTCTGTTTCAGTGCTGCTTGCTAGGGGAGTGCTAGATATAGGTGCGCTTGGTTCTTCGCTGAAGAAGTCTAATTCTGGTTGTTCTTGTGATGTAATTTCTGAAGTAGCAGGGGTTTCTTCAGCTAGTTCTCTTAGGGATTGAATAATCTCTTCTTGCTTTGTTTCTGTTGCTAGAGGAGTAGCAATATCTTC
>JBFRWL010000182.1:0-6032 GCA_051439565.1 Prochloraceae cyanobacterium | reverse complement strand
GGTAGCCTGTTGGGAGCTGGAGAAGAATGGGTGAGAATGAAACCAGGCGAGCTTTGGTGGTTTGATAACAAGAAACCCCACGAAGCAATTAACGAAGCTGATGACTGGCGCATTCACTTAATTTTTGATGTTCTTAACAACTGCTACCAATAAGAGCCGAAACATCAGATTATCTTGACCAATTAGCTTTTAAATATCGAGCCAATGAATAATACCAAAGTTAAAGTTCAACAAGTCAAAAAACTACAAGGAAAAATAGTGAGTTATTTAACACGATTGGGGCTGTTTGTCATTCCCGTCTTGACGGGAGTTGGAGTAGCTATTTACGAACCCCAATCTGCGATGGCATACTTCAAACAGGGAAAAAACGAGCAAGCTATCTCTGAATATACTAAGGTGGCACAAGTCAATCCCCAAGATGCCGAGGCATATTACGACCGAGGATTAGCTAACGCCGAACGGGGGAAACTTCAGTCAGCTATCTCTGACTATACTCAAGCCATTCAACTCAATCCTCAACTGGTTCGGGCTTATCATAAACGCGGTAATTCTTACAAGAATCTGGGGGAATACCAGAAAGCTATTTCTGACTATACTCAAGCCATTCAACTCAATCCTCAATTTGCTTGGGGATATAACAACCGAGGAACGGCTTATGCCCAACTGGGGAAATATCAGCAAGCTATCTCAGATTATAATCAGGCTATTCAACTCAATCCTCGATTTGCTCGCGCATATAACAACCGGGGATTTGCCTACGACAAACAGGGGAACTTAAGCCAAGCTATCTCTGACCATACTAAGGCGATCGAAAGCTATCCTAAGTTTGCTAAGGCATACTGGAGCAGAGGATTAGTTTACGCCAAACAGGGGCAATACTACCAAGCTATCTCCGACTATACCCAGGCAATTCAACTCAATCCCCAATATGCTAAGGCATACAATAACCGAGGTAATTCTTACAAGAAGCGGTGGCAATACCAGCAAGCTATCTCTGACTATACTAAGGCTATTCAACTCGACCCTCAATTTGCTGGAGCCTACAACAATCGAGGCGCAGTTTACGCCAAACAGGGGCAATACCAGCAAGCCATCTCTGATTATAATCAGACCATTCAACTGAACCCTCAATATGCAAAGGCATACAATAATCGGGGATTAGCTTACGCCCAACAAGGACAATACCAACAAGCTATCTCTGACTATACCAAGGCAGTTGAAATTAAACCCCAATATGCCGAAGCCTACTACAATCGGGGATTAGTTTACAGAAAGCAGATGAAATATCAGCAAGCTACCTCTGACTTGGCTCTAGCATACTACAAGTGGGGGAATGCGCATAAGAGGGATCAGAAATACCAGAAAGCTATTTCTGACTATACTAAGGCTATTCAACTCAATTATCAATATAGTGATGCCTACTACAAACGGGGATTAGCTTATCGCCAAATTGGAGATACTCAGCAAGCAATCACTGACTTAGATCGAGCAGCAGATTTATTTGGACAACAAAAAAGAATGGAGGACTACCAAAAAACCCGAAACCTAATTCAAAGCTTTCAGTAGTTGAATAGTTACTTTATCCTTTGAAGTAAGGAGTATAGACTTACAGGCTCTTTGATTTGCCCTTAACAAATTCTCCATTATGGCCTTTGTCAAATCCTTGCTCTATCTTTCATTCTTAATCTGTTGGCTAGGTGTGGAAACTTTAGCAGTAAATGCTTCTTCTCGTACCCAGAAAAGCCAGCCCCTTTCCCCTTACCATATTGCTCGCCTTCGAGAAGTAACCGAAGTGGCCATCTCCCCTGATGGCAAGCGCATAGCGTATGTTCTCCGGGTGCCCAGAAAACTTCCCCAGGAGAAAAACGGACCGCCCTGGCAGCAACTTCATGTAGTCACACCCGATGGTGAATCCCGTCCTTACGTCAGGGGTCGAGTTCGGATTAGCGATATTAGTTGGACCTCGGACGGTTTGGGAATTTCCTTCCTAGCCAAAAGAAAGAGCGATAAAAATAAGTCGCTTTATTTAATTTCCATAGATGGTGGAGAAGCAAGGCGGCTGCTGTCCCACGAAACAGATATCAAGGAGTATTCCTGGAGTCCTTTCGGCAGACAGGTTGCTTTTCTAGCTACAGAGAAACTCTCCAATAAGCAGAAAAAGCTGAGAGACTGGGGATTTAACCAGGAAATCTTTCGGGAAGACTGGCAGCCAGTGAAGGTTTGGGTAACTGATATAGAAAAAGATAGGGAACAGAAAACTAAGGCAAAAGTTTTAGAAATTCCAGGTTCTGCTTCCGAATTGCACTGGGCACCAAGAGGTTCAAAGTTAGCAGTAGCTTTAGCGCCAACATCCTTAGTTGACGACAGTTACACTAGCCGCAAGGTTAGGGTAGTAGATACTCGATCGGGACGAGTAATTGGGAGAATTAACAACGCCGGCAAGCTTGACCAAATTATTTGGAGTCCTGACGCTACTAAACTGGCCCTGATTGGTTCTGTAGACGAACGAGATCCAGAGGCCGGCAGACTTCAGGTTAGTAGAGCTGATGGAGGTGCGCTCCAAGAGATGCTTCCCAACTATCTTGGTCACGTGCGAAAATTAGCCTGGTTCGAGCCGGGAAACATTTTCTATCTTGCTGATGAGGGTGTTGGGACGATTCTGGGTCGCATTGCAATTAATGACGGTGCTGCTACCCCCGCCCTCGACCCAGGTCAATTAATCCTGAGAGATTTCTCTGTTAGCAAAGATGGCCGCTCGATAGCTTTCATCTGTTCGAGCCCGACTCATCCCAAAGAAGTTTGCTATTGGAGTGAGAATGAGCAACAACTAGTGCGCTTGAGCAATAATAACCCGTGGCTCGATCGCATCGCCCTTGGTTCTCAGGAAGTCTTGAAATATAAGGCTCGCGACGGCCTGGAGCTTGAGGGCATACTCATCCGACCTGTGGGGTATGAGGAGGGAAAGCGCTATCCCTTGATTTTAGTCGTCCACGGTGGTCCCGAATCCCATTATCGCCATGAATGGCTTACTTTTTACCATCAGCCCGGACAGATGGCCGCAACTCAGGGCTACCTAGTTTTCTACCCCAACTACCGAGGTAGTACCGGACGAGGAGTGATCTTTTCCCAACTGGGTCAGGGAGATCCTGCGGGTAAAGAGTTTGACGACTTAGCCGATGCTATAGATTTTCTGGTCCAAATTGGCTGGGCTGACCCAGACAAGGTTGGAATTACAGGCAAATCCTATGGTGGTTATGCAGCAGCATGGGGTGCTACTTATTACTCACATAAATTTGCCGCTGCCGTAGCATCTTTTGGGATCTCCAATAACATCTCGAAGGTAGGAACAACTGATATTCCTGAAGAAGAATATTTAGTCCATGCTCTCAGGCGACCCTGGTCAGATTGGCAGTTTTTCCTAAAACGGAGTCCCATCTACCATGCTGGGAATAGCCGCACTCCCACGCTGCTTTTGCATGGAGACTCAGATCCCCGCTTGCCTCTCGGCCAGTCTATGGAACTTTACACCCACCTGAAAAAACGCAGCCAGGCTCCAGTCAGGCTAGTAATTTACCCGAATGAGAAACACGGCAACGCTCGTGCTGCTTCCAGACTGGACTACTCACTTCGGATGATGCGCTGGTTCAACTATTATTTAAAAGGCTCTGGTGGTCAACTACCTCCGTTGGAGATTGAAGAACTAGATTTACACTCTCAAATGAAACTAAGTTCAATCAGTAAAAATCTGTAGCCTTTTTCGGGGGGACAACTTGGGAAAAAGCCTTAGCGTGTAGAGCATAGAAGCTGTTGCCTTGAAGAAAAAAGGCTGATTTTTCTGTGCTTATTGACAATGAAGTAAAACTAAATCTAGCTTGATGTATAAAGCAGGCAGGAAGATATGTTTAGCTCTCAAGAATCGAGAGATTCTCAATTATGTCAAAAAAATTCTTTTTTTTGATGCGGTCTGCCTCAAAAAGATAGAGGAGATTTCCTCAAATTAGTTAGCGATTTCGATTAGAGACATAGCTGTTAAACACAAGTAGCGAACTTCCAAGTTAACTCTTCAGAGAGGACATTATTTTGAAAAAGCCAAATGACCCGTTTAAAATTCCTGCGGTTATCACACCACCCATCATTGCTCCCATAATACCGTGTCCGTTAGCATCTGTTCCCGTGAGATAGAGATTTTTAATCGGGGTTTTCGCACCGATCCAGTTCGCATCTAGTCTTTTTGGCATCGCCGGAATGCCATAAATAGCTCCTCGATCACTAGCATCAAAATATTCTACCGTTAAAGGTGTGGAAAATTCGCTGTATTCGATTAAATTCTTGAAACCAGGATATTTAGACTCCACTAGCTCAATTAGACTTTCAGAGAGTCTTTCTTTAAGAGCAGTATATTCTTCTCCTATTCTTTTCCAAGGTCGATCTTGCCATTGAGCAAAGAAATCATAGTCCATAAAGCTAATAATCTCCCCCGTATGGCTAGATGCTGCTGGATCTTTTAGGGATGGAAAAGATAGATAACAGTGAGTGGGAAATTCTTCTAGGGAGGTTAGTTTTTCAAAGGCTTTGTCGTGGTCGTAATCTGTGTAAATCCAATGGTTTTCGCCTTTAAATCCTAGCTGGGCTGGAGATTCCTTAAAACCTAAATAGATAGTCAGATTGCTGGTTGCTTTGGGAAAGGCTTTAATTTGCTCGCGATCACAGAGAGGATAGCTTTCTGGAATCAGTTTGGTGTAGGTATTGAATGCTCCTGCATCGGAAATAATTACAGGTGCATAGTATTCCTCTATCTCCGCTTTAGGGTTGCGGGTTTTTCTGGCTTTTACTCCGATCGCTACTTCATTTTCAATCAATATCTCTGTAACTTCCCGTCGCGCAATCGCCTTTCCTCCAGCTTTTTCAATTACAGGTAGGATGTGTTTGGCAATTTCAGATGCTCCTCCCACAGGATACCAACCACCGTTAAGATAGTGGTTAACGATCATGGCATGAGTGCCAAATGAGCTTTGTGATGGAGGTAAAGCGTAATCACCCCATTGCGATACCAGTAGGGATTTTAATTGAGGATTTTGGAAATTTCGCTCGAGATATTCTTTGGTCGTTAGCCGGAAAATATTGCTCGAAGTACGTGTCAATAGCTTGAGAATTGAACTCAAGGGAGTGGGTAACATCTGCTCGAGTGCCCGAAGTGTAATCCAAGTCTTAGCTTTTTTGAGATCGGTAAAGTATCTTTTTATTGCTGCTTTCTCTTCTGGAAACATCTCAATTAAATCGGACTGATATCTTTGCGGCTCTGAATATACTTCAAAGGTAAAGTCAGGATAGACAAATTTCTCAAACGGATCTGACATTTTATGCCAACGCAGTTTTCCGTCCGTTATGTAGTCAAATATTTGTCGTCCGATTTCACCTTCTTCCATATCTCCTACATAATGGAGTCCTACATCCCAGTGAAAACCTTGACGCTCAAATTGGTGCGTAAATCCGCCAATAACGTAATGCTGCTCCAAAATTAACACTTTCTTGTGGCTGTATTTGGATAGGATCGCGGCTGTAGTCAGTCCCCCAATACCAGACCCAATGACGATCGCATCGTATTTATCTGCATTTGAATTGGACATTTTCTTTAACCTGTGATGTTTTTATTGCTAATAAGGAAAATTGACTTTTTTCTTGTCTCCTGCTGGGTAAATGCACAATCCATCAACTGTGACTCCTAAACCCCACCCAAGAATTGGATAGATACTCCAGAAATGACGAGGTGTAGTAACGAGGTTTAGCAGTACCAGAAATACACTCACAGCTAAATAATTAATTAAATGCAACCTAAATCCGCGCCGCCTTTTAGCTTGTTTTTGGCTGGATTTTTGTTTTTCTAACCAAGCTTTTTCAGCTTTTTCTAGGGTTTGTGCTGAAATACCAACTTCAGTTGCTATTTCTAAAAATTGTTCGTGCGAGATTTCATTATCTTTTTGCATCATTGTTGCTTCTCGCAAGATTTGTTGTACGTCTTCATAGCTATATCT
>JBFRWL010000181.1:0-13097 GCA_051439565.1 Prochloraceae cyanobacterium | reverse complement strand
CTCCTTCACTTCTCATCACACCACACAGTCCCAATAATAAAGCCAGAAGACCTTGGTTGTAGATCTTCTACGAACAAATATCAAAATTTTGTTGGCAAACCTTGGGTTCTCCATTCCTGATAACATTTTTCCAGGAAGTCTAAATAGGATTTTCCAAAGATTGGGATATCAAACTTACTAGCCTGCAAGCGGCAGCTTTCTGGATTAAATTGAGCTTGGAATTGGCAAAAAGTTTGCACTCCTTCTACTAAAGCTTCTGCTGTTTGGGGAAAAAAGAATAAACCTGTCCCCTTTTCTGGGTCTTCTCGAATATCGCGAACTGTTTCTAGAGCACCACCTCCTTGATAGGCAATAACTGGCGTTCCACAAGCTTGTGCTTCGACTAGAGCAATACCGAAGTCTTCACAAGCAGCATAGACAAATGCTTTGGCACTTGCCATATATTGCTCGACCACAGAATCGGGTTGCCCACCTAGTACTTGCACATTGGATTTTGCCAGTTGACGAATCTGATTCAACTCCTGTCCTTCCCCAATTACTACTAGGGGCTTTCCTAGTTGATTAAAAGCTCTAACAATGAGAGATACTTTCTTATAAGGTACCAAGCGAGACACTGTTAGATAAAAATCTTCTTTTTGTAACTGTACTTTAAAGCGATCAATATTAACTGGAGGATAGATAACTTTAGCTCGACGGCGATAGCAGCGCCAGATTCGACGAGCAATATGTTGTGAGTTGGCGATAAAATAATCTACGCGATTGGCGGAGATTACGTCCCACTGGCGTAGGTGATGAAGAAAATAACGGGCGAGGAGACCTGGTAAACTACGTCCTAGGGAGCTATTGTTAAGATAATCAAAGGTAAAATCCCAGGCGTAGCGCATGGGACTGTGACAATAACAGACGTGCAATTGTTGAGGACTAGCAAGAACTCCCTTAGCAACAGTATGGGAAGAGGAAAGAATTACGTCATATTCCCTTAAGTTTAGCTGTTCAATAGCGAAGGGGAGCAGGGGCAGGTATTTCTGAGGACCGTTACGAGCTAGGGGAAAGTGTTGTAAAAAAGTAGTATCAATGGAACGTCCAAACAGATAACTCTGGGGATTGATTGATTCAAAATCAATCAGAGCATAAAGATCGGCATCAATATGCTGTAAAATTTCTTTGACTACTAATTCTGAACCGCCAGTGGCTTTGGGTGTTAACCATTCGTGAACCAGAGCATATCTCATACATCAGGTCGCTTGTTGTTAGTTGTTTATTATTTGCCCAAAAATAAAATTCATAACAAACAATAAAAAATAAAAGGACATCAGGTTTTGATTTAGTTTAGAGATTAGCAGATTTTATGAGTATGAAGTCAACTTTATGGTCTAAAAATAGATTTTCTTTGATTTGCCGATCGCTGATGCTGCTATTGGCACTGGCGATTTTTAATCTCACCTTTTGCAACTCTGCTCTTGCGCAAGAGAGAGGTTTACGTACCTTGACGGTGACAGGACAAGGTGTAGATATATTAACTACTAAGTTAACACAAGTCCAATTGGGAGTGGAGATTCGCGGGAAAACTGCTACAGCCGTGCAGCAGGAAGTAGCGCGCCGAACTTCTGCATTAGTAAATTTATTGCGATCGCGCAATGTAGAACAACTACAAACTACTGGCATTAGCTTGCGTCCGGATTATGATTTCAGTAATAATCAACGACGCTTAATTGGATTTTTGGGCATTAACACTGTTAGCTTTCGCCTCAAGACTGAGAAGGTAGGTGCTTTACTAGATAAAGCGGTTAGTGCGGGAGCAACCCGCATAGACAAAGTAAGTTTTACTGCTACTGAAAGCGCGATCGCTGCTGGGCAAAAAAAAGCTCTCGCTCAAGCTACTCAAGATGCTTTGGAACAAGCTGATGTAATTTTGAGGTCTTTGAATCTGAATCGCAAAGATATCCTTAACATTCAAGTTAACGAAGCAAAGTTGCCCCAACCGCGAATGATTTCGACAGCAGAAATGTCTAGAGCAGTAGATACCAGAACGCCAGTCATTGGTGGTGAACAAAGGGTACAAGCTTTTGTCACCTTGCAAATTAGTTACTAGAAGGATTATGTTGCTTAATTGAAACTCTAAGACTAACCTGAGCGTATGGTCTTAGATATCGAGGAATAACAAAGATGAGAAAAATGACTAAAAAGTAGATTAATTAGCTAGATAATACCACATATTATCTGGCATTTTTTAGAGAGAAAATTTATAGTTTTACATGACAAATAACTTTGATATAATTATTTTAGGAGCAGGTGGTGTTGGTAGCGCTGCTGCTTACTACTTAGCTAAAACTAAACAGCGAGTTCTGTTACTCGAACAGTTTGAAGTCAATCACAAACAGGGTAGTTCTTACGGTTATTCACGGGTAATTCGCTACGCCTATGATAACCCTATTTATATTAATTTAATGCAAGCAGCTTATCCCCTTTGGTTTGCCTTAGAGGAAGAAGCGGGGGAAAATCTTTATGTTAAAACTGGAGAACTAGATTTTGGTTCACCAGAAGTGCCAACTCTTCGACAACTTGCGGCAAGTATGGATCGGGCACAATTACCCTACGAACGTTTGAGTGCAAAAGAAATTCAGCAACGCTTTCCTCAATTTAAGGTAGAGGAAGGAATCGAAGGATTATATCAACAAGATTCTGGATTTCTGAAAGCTTCTAAATGCGTACTTGCTCACATTCGTATGGCTCAAAAATACGGCGCGACTGTACTGGAAAAAACACCAATAACTAAGATTAAATTAGCAAGTAATAAAATCGAAGTTCAGACATCCAAACAAACCTATAATGCCGAGAAAATTATTGTAGCTGCAGGCAGTTGGACGAGGAGAATTTTAGCTGATATTGGCTTGGAATTACCTTTAAAAATTATGCCCTGTCAGGTTGCTTTTTTTGAGCCAGATAAACCTGAAAATTTCCAACCTGGGCAGTTTCCAGTGTTTTTGGCTCACATGAAGGGAGACTTTGGAGAATTCCCTTATGGCATTCCTATTGGCGATCATACTGGGGTAAAAATTTCTACTTTTTATGGTTGGAAAACAGTTGATGATGTTAGTGAAGTTGATTATACTCCTTCATCGCAATGGATAGAAAAAATGCGAGATTTTTTCCGTCAATATCTTCCGGGGGTGAATGGTAAATTGGTGGAAACTCGTCGCTGTTTGTATACCATGACACCAGATAAAAATTTTCTGCTCGATCGCCATCCACTATATAAGAATGTTTTGATTGCTGGTGGTTTTTCTGGGCATGGTTTCAAGTTTACTACTTTACTCGGGAGGATCTTGACGGATTTAGCGATCAAGGGTGAAACTAAAAACGACATTAGTTTGTTTAAAATCTCACGGTTTTCGTAAAGATTATCAAGACCTAGGGCTTGCTGAGCAAACCCTAATTAGAGAATTTAATCGGAACAAATTTTAACTTACCGTTCTGCCACGTTAGCTCGATTGCGATTCAAAACCTGGCGTTCTCCGTAACTGAGTAACCTATCAAGAGTTTCTAAGCGATTTTCCCACGCCTGTACCTGATAGGGATGCATTTCCTTCTGCTGCTGCATCCAGTTAGGAAATTGCCGTCGAAAGGAACTCAGAGCAATTTGAGCAGACAACAGATTCCTCATCGAAGGTTTATTTTTCAATCGCGTTAAGGATGTCGCTAGTAAATCAGATCTTTTGCCCCACTCCTTCATTGCTTGTTTGTCGATCGAGAATTGGTTCTTAGCTAAAATCAAACCCCACTCTCGTTGCAAACCTTGATAGCGAGCTAAAGTTGCTTGGAAAGGCTGACGATGGGGCAATGGTTCTTTCTTACTGGACTGCACCGAACCCTGAGTGCGGCTCAAAATCTGCCCTAGATTAGGGTTAAAATTCTCGACTGCAAATAGAGCGTAACCTCCACTGGGCAAATCTCTTAACAATTGTACCTTATCAACTACTAGCATATCTGGCAGGTTCAACAGCCGAATCGATGGTAAAAGTAGCGTTCCTCCTTTTAAGTATTTACTAAATAAATATTCAGTCATCTGTTCCAACTCTGAGGTGTTGCCAGAATAAGTCATTGGTACAATCATGTCTATTAACCCCTGATGTGCCCATTCTTCCCAATTTTGTTGCAGTCTGGATATGCGGTATCGTTGAGGATAGGAAAATACAGCTGCAGATACAATTAAATTGGGGCGCTTGGACTTCAGTAATTGATAGGCTGAAGTAACAAAGTTATCGATTTGCTGAATGCGAAATTCAGTCCACTCGAACCACAGGGGATGTCTGAAATCCATTGTGATTGGATCGACACTCGTTTTTTGTTTAAATAGCTGTCTCGATACTTTACTGTAACCGTAGGTTTGATTATATCTGGGTTTTTGAAAAGGATAGCGAATATAGTCTAGTTGAATGCCATCTACTCGGTAGCGAGTCGCAATTTCTTCTAATAATGCTAATAAATAACGCTTTACTTGTGGATTAGCAGGATCGAAGAAAGCTTTGTTAGATTTCGGGTGAAATATCCTGCCTTGCCGATCGCTCATCGCCCAGTCAGGATGTGCCGATAGCACCGGACCCAAATAATTAGTAGGTTGTTGGAGGATAGTATTGTGAGCTTGGTTGGCAGCAGCAAAAATCCATACCCAGGCGTGCAATTCCATGCCCCGTGCGTGGGCTAACTTGACAGCAGATTTGAGAGGATCCCAACCCTTGACTAGAGGATTTTGTTCTGGGGCAATTTTACTGGGATAGATAGTATAACTGGCGTTGACAGTTTCAAAAAAGACGGTGTTAATTCCGGCGGCGGCTAAGCGATCAAAAATCTTGGCTAAATCTGATTCTGACTTAGCTTTAACAATTGTGCCTCGATCGAGCCAGATAGCGCGAATTTCTGCTTGGGCAATTTTACGGTCAGTGGGATAGCTATCCCAGAGAAGGCGGCGCGTTTGCAACCATTCCTGTTTTGCCTGGTTATACTTTTGCCGATCGATAAGTTGATAAAATTTTTCCAGTCTTTTTCTTGCCTCAGTTAGTGCTTGACGTGCATCTGTATTACTAAATTCAGATTCAAGAGAAGCTAGATTATGAGAACTATCTTTATCTCCAGCTTGTTCTGAGTTTCTCAGTAACTGTTCGATAATCTTTCCTGTAGATAAATTAATCCTACTACTATTAGCCTCAGCAGTAATCAGGGTACTTTCAAAGCGATCGATCAGAGTTTCTAGCTCTTTACCCATAGCCAATAATTTAGCAGAGGTTACTCTTGACTTGTTTTGCAAAGCAAGTAACTGGAATCTGTTGAGCTTTTCTACATTGGGTAAAGATAGGACTGAGGTGTTGCCTAAATCAGAATCCTGCGACCAACTGGAAATATCGAGGATGCACTCATCTAATTCAATCTCTTGCCAGCAGTTGTTAATTCCCTGGGACTTTCTTACATTCTCTTCGGTTCTAACCACTTCCAGTTTCCCAATCAATGCTATTGCCGGAGAAACGTAGATTAAAGTAAAAAATAGATAAGACAGTAAAAAAAATATTTTTTTGTCTTTTATTTTACCTAGAATATTGAGATCTATTTGTATTTGATTCCTACTGCAACCAGTCCTCAACACCAATTTCTCCTTATATTTTTGGGTTAATTAATTATCAAATACCTACAACTTATTCTATTATGGGTAGTTTTTTGCCTCTTGTCTCTCTTGTCTCCTTTGTCTTGTCCCTCACCTCTTCATCGTATTTCGCAGCAGGAGACCCCCGACTCCGTCGGCGGGAGGAATGCTGCGCCTCCAAGTAAAGGTTTACAAATTAATCCAGTGGCACGTTGCCATAAATGCACTTTGCTACACGAAAACTGGGCTATACGTTTCCAGTTAATATCGGATACGGATACTTGTGTTTTTGTCTCTCCAGATACCCAACCCTGGTATTGAATACCTTTTTTTTGTGCTAAAACATAATCGCCTTTTCGCAACCCATGACGAGTAATAGTTCCACCATATTTTCTTCTTACTCCACCTGGGGCAAAAACCATTAAGTGAAGTTGTCTTCTCGATACAGGTGGACGACGAATTATGGTAAATGGTGCAGACGTAATATTTACCTGACCTTGCCAGCAATGACCTCGACCTGAAGAATTTTCAAAGGGGAGATAATCTCTAAATTGACTAGCAGCCAAGACCACACCATCAACTGCATGAGTAGCAGGGATAGCATCTCCTTTTGAGTCTTTTTGTTTTTCTAAGCCCAGATGTTTTCTCAGATTAGAGGTTTGCCAACCAAATTTTGTCACTACTGGTGCTAGCTTAGATAATTGTTCAATAGCCCATTTTTGACCAACCATAACAGCCGAAAACCCTCTACCTGAACGAGCTTTTTTGCGTCGGGAGGTCAAATCCACGTCCGCTTTAACATATTCAACCACAATTGAGCTAATCGGATAAACAAGACAAAGTTCTGATATAACTCTGATTTCTAATTGTCTCGACGCTCCAATTGATGGTGCTACCTTTTTATTTGTGCGATTGTCAAATCGTTGTTGACGATGAGAACGTAATCCAAAAGGTAATTTACGGTTAATTCTTCTACCTCTTCTATTCCGTCGCATTAATCGACGTTGCTCCATTCGCTTTTTGACGGTCTCGAAAGGAAGAAACAAGTGTGCACTCCAAAGAGTATAGTTTTTAGACTGAACGCCTATTCCTGAATACTTTTTCCCCGGGTCTACGCCTATTGCTATCGGTTGAGTTTCTCTACCTGATGGAGTAAAAGTTAACTGAACATAATAATGTCCTAGTTTGTTAAATTTACCAACAGCTTGTCCTGCTCGTATCCATTTTCTAGCTCGACTCGGTTTAGTCGGCATCAGTGGCCAACCATTTTTGTCTACTACTGGTACTCGCATAAGAGATAATCCTATTTAAGTTTTAAGTCGCCTCGCGCACCTTAGTTAAGATGTCCACCTGTTAGATGAAACTCACCCTAAAAGTTTTGTAGATAATCCGAACTGGCGAAACATTCGGAAGTACGTACCAAACTAAGGCTATTGGCGCTAGTCAACTCTTAGTCACTAATTGAGGGTTAGCAAGCCTACGGTTTCACCGTAGGTAGTTGACTTCCAGTCCAGTCAGGAGTTCAGCCTTAACAACCCTATTATCTCCCTTAAACTGGAAAGCGTTTCATCAGAGCAACAGCGCTTCTAGCATTGTTCTGTAAGGATTCTGGAACTCCAGGAACTTGAGGAATTTGCCAGAGAATATCTACTGTCCGGCGCAACATTCTGACAATATCACCTCCATCAAGATTAGTACATTCGCATAACTCCTCCCATTCCATTCCTAAAGCCCACTGTTCCACTAAACCAATTGATTTACGCTCCAACCATACAGGCATAGCAACATCATACCGATTCTGGATTTGGTTGAGCTGCCGCCTAGTTTCCCACAAATTAGGAGTTCTTCTCCCTTGAGTGCTCTCAGGCTTTTTCAGTCCTAAAGTCTCTAGTACTTCTCTTGAAGGTTCGCAGTTGCACCAACTATCGGAACGGGGAGTTTCGGTAATCAAGGCACTGACTGCTGCTGCTAGATGATAGGGTTGTAACTCGTCTAAGGCTCCTGACATTAAGGCTAAACCTAGCCAGAGTTCATTTTCACTGCGAATTGCGGCGGCTGCTTTCCCTAAGAGCATCGGAGTAAATCCTGAGAGTGCCTCAAACTCTCGCAGTACTTCTATCAAGTTAAGAAATTCTTCCCAATAATAGGAACTATAAGACTTATGTTTTTGATATTTAACTTGACTTTTGTGCAGTCGTTCGCGCAAGATTAAGCGTTGTTTGTGGCGCTTGATTAAATTACCAGGACTTTTCCATTTTTGTAGAGGATGATTGTCTAATTCAGCTTGGACAGCGTCGACTCTTTGCTTGTGTTGGATTACTTCTGGAGCTTGTTCGCTGACTGCTGCATACTGAGGAATTAGATCGCAAATGACAACAGTTGTTTCATTTCCCTTGCGCCATCTTCCCTGTTTAATAGTTGCTAAATCTGGCAGGGATATCTGCTCTAGTTGCGATCGAGGTATTGAGTTTTGGTTGATGTCTACTACATCAGCATTGGTCACCACATACCAGCGGTTATCAATCCCCAAACAGACTAGATCCGGTGCTTGACCCGAACCTGGTACTTTAGCGATTAAGACAGCAGCTAGAGGGGGATATACTGGTACGTGCTTGCCTTTAAGAGCGAGAATTCTCCCTGGTTCTACCTCAGCTAGCAGCGGACCAATTTCGTGCTTTCTGGTGGCTTCTGCTTGTTTTTGCAGAATTTCCAAGAGACGGTATTCTTCTTTGAGACGTTCTCTGAGTTTTTCAAAGCTGGCAAACTGTTCTAGTGGAATTGATGCTAATTCAATATCTAGTTTGGCTAGTTCTGTGGTTAACTCCGCGATCGCCTGTTGTTCGGGAACTAGTTTTAACTGTGCTAGATACTCGGCAAAACTACGTTCTAGTAAACTTTTTGCCTCTTCGATACTGTGTTTTTGCAGCAAATTTAGTACCATACCATAGGAGGGAGTGAACCAGCTTCTCAATGGTTCCGCATTAGATGTTGCCAGATAAGCAGCTTCTTTGCCCCCTTCAAATGGAGTTTGTACTGTCACTACATGACCGACACTATCTCGTCCTCGCCGACCTGCTCGACCTGCTATCTGTAGAAATTCCGAAGGAGTTAGCAGTCTATGTCCGTCGTCACTTCGCTTGGAAAGTGCAGAAATAACTGTGGTACGAGCAGGCATATTAATTCCTGCTGAGAGGGTTGCTGTAGCAAAAATTAACTTGACTAAACCTAACTCAAAGAATTTTTCGACTAACTCTTTCCAAGCTGGTAGCATCCCGGCGTGGTGAGCTGCAATACCGCGAGTTAAGGGATCGAGCTGTCCTGCTTTGGCTATCTGGGACTTTTCTGCTAAAAATTGGAGCAACTTAGTCTGAGTATCGGGATGATCTCTCAAAAATTGGCACAAGTCTGCTTGCGCATCGGGATTTTGGGCGATAAATGCTAGCAACTTTTGATTTAGGTCTGGTTCCTCTGTAGCCAAGAATTGGAGCAGTTGTTGCTGCAAATCTACATTATTTGCTAGAAACAACTCGATCAGCTTTTGTTGTAATTGACGATTTTCTTGCTCATTAAGCAGGTTTAAAGAATCTAATTGTGCTACAGCTTGCTCGCACCCACGGCGACTAAAAATTACATAAATTGCGGGAAGCATATCCTGTTCCCGTAACTCATTGATAATGAATTCAATGGTAGGACAATCTTCGCGGTTCAATTTTCGCCGATTTCCTTTATTGGGTTTAGATTTCAAACGAGGATTGAGCTTATTTTGAGTGTTGTTGAGTAAGGGAAATAAACCTTTGTTATTAACGAAGTGAAATCGCAGGGGAACTGGTCGAAAATCAGAGTTAATTAACTCGCAGGTGGATATATTCTCTTGCTGAGGGTCCTTAGTCGCACAAGCACGCACTTGTTCGATCCAGTTAGTTAGTTCTTCTGGGTTGCCGATCGTCGCCGAGAGAGCAACTAACTGAATTTGTGACGGACAGTAGATAATAGATTCTTCCCAAACAGTACCTCTTCCTTTATCGCTAATGTAGTGGCACTCATCTAAAACCACCGTTTCTACATCTTGAACGGAAGTACCAACTTGCCCAATGGGAGTTTCATAGAGCATATTACGAAAAATTTCTGTAGTCATCACTACAATGGGTGCCTCTGGATTGATTAATATATCACCAGTAATTAAGCCAACTGCCTTAGCTTTCATGCTCCCAGAACCAAACTGCTGGAGAAAATCCCGAAACTTCTGATTGGAAAGAGCTTTGAGAGGAGTGGTATAAAATACGCGCTTCCCTCTTGACATAGCGCGGTAAATAGCATACTCCCCAATTAGAGTTTTCCCGGAACCCGTAGGAGCACAGACGACTACTGATTTACCAGCATCAAGGGCAGCGATCGCTTGTTTCTGGAAATCATCCAATTCAAAAGGAAATATCTGTTTGAGATTTAACTGTAAAGTCGTAGAATTATTGTTCACGCAGAGTTTTTTGGAGATGTTAGTATTAGGTAAGCTGCAAAATTCCCCTTGGAATATAGACTAACTGAATCTATTGTAAGCTTCCTCAAGAATAAGTCCGGGAGTTTTTGATCGACCTTCTATCTATATACCTACCTAGAAGGTTGCATCTTCGAGTACCTTAGATTGGTAAGACTCTCGCTGTCTTGGTAATAGATTTTAATTATAAGCGCTCCGACGGAGTTTAATATAGAAGCCTTTAGGGGAGGAGCAATTTTTTCAACAGAGCCAAAACTTTTTCAACAGTTTGTAGGTAGGTCGAATAAAACAGAGTTTATGTAACGTTCTGTCCATTCAGAACCAAATGCTTTCTCTAGGACTCGGCGCGTTTTATCGTTTTGTTGCTGTTTAGTGCAATAGTAGCGCTGTCCCGCAAAGTGCAAGGCTTTCTCTTGAGGAGATACAGGATGCGCTAGCAGTGCTTGAGTGGAGTGAATTTTCAGAAATGCCTCGACCTTAGAGAGAAATTGACTTTCTTCTTCTGGGCTAGTCGGTCTAATAAACAGACAAAATTCGGAGAATATATCTCCCCACTCTGGGAGTTCGCGGGGTTGAGAAAAGTTAATTTTAGGCAACTCAGAGAGTGCTTGGCGATAAGAGCTTGGGAGAGCGCGTTCTGGATTAGTAGGAGACAGATCGACGACCGCTGCACTAATTGTCCCCCGTCCAGCTACTAGATCGCAACCAAACATCGGCAGAGCATATTCCGGTCTGGAAAACATGACGCAGTGTAAAATATCCAGATTATTGCCAACCTTTGCTAGTTCTAGGTGCATTTTGCGGAACTGAGGGGTTTGATAGCAGCGGTTTTCAATAATTAGTTTTTCCCCTTCTAGTCTTCCCTCAACATAGCCAAGTCCCTCTGGCAATTGATAAAGAGATAAATCGAGATATTTTTCCCAATGGGAGATAATTGAGTCGGCCAGTTGGCGAATCAGAGGGTGTTGTTTGCTATTGGAAGAGTTTGAGGTTTCTAACATTCCGGATCGCTCAATTGAAAAGAGAGCCGCAGTATTTTGAGTTTAGTGCTGGCTTTTAAGGATTTCCTGCCCACACACAGATTGTAGCCCTAATCCGAGCAATTTGAGTGCGTCATTAAAATACCTATACTTCTCGTAACCTATATAATCTAATGTAAATTAGTATAGAAAAATTTTATGTTTGGTTTAGGATGGCCGGAAGTTGCGGTAATTGCAGGATTGGCGCTGCTAGTCTTTGGACCGAAGAAAATCCCCGAAATAGGGAAGGCTTTAGGCAGGACTTTACGAGGTTTTAAGGAAGAAATGAACGATTCTGAAAAAGATGCTGCCCAGCCAGAAAAGGGAGATTCTCAGCTTTAAATTCTGCCGATACGACTCAAAGGCCAAAAGCGAAATACCGCGCGACCGATCGCATTTTCCTCAGGGAGAAAACCCCAAATGTGGGAGTCGTTGCTGTTATTGCGATTATCTCCCATCACAAATAATTTGCCTTCAGGCACTCGCACTGATTCTAGGTGATAGTTTGGGGCTTGGGCGATATAGTTTTCCTCCAGAGGTTTGTTGTCCAAGTAGAGAGTACCATTGCGCACTGCTACCGTATGACCTGGTTCACCGATTTCGCGCTTGATAAATGCCTGAGTTTTCTTATAACCTTGCATTTGCAGTTGTGGGGGTGGCTCAAAGACCACAATATCGCCTCTCTTAGGCGGGTGGAACCGGTAAGAAATTTTTTCCACCACGAGGCGATCGCCTTGTTCTAAGGTTGGCAACATCGAATCAGAGGGAATATAGCGAGGTTCGGCTACAAAGGCACGAATTAATACAGCCAAAACCAGAGCAATTCCGATAACTTGGAGATTGCTCCAAACTTCGCGCCAAAAGGTGGAACCTTTAGCAATATCTTGATCAGAAGTTTTTGTTGATGGTTGAGACTTGTTTGTTTTCGTCAAGTGTTTTGGTTCCGAGGTCATAAAATTTACGCACTATAGCTAACCGCCAATTTTACTAAAGCTTCTCGTGTTTTACCATTTTGAAAAGCGATCGCCAGAAGCCCCAATCCCCAAACAGAAATGACCTTCACTTCAGTACTGATTCAGGTAAATGAAAAAAAAGATAGCATTTTTGATAAAGTCTACAAAGTAGAAGAGATTTAGTTCTTCTGTCTCTAAATCACAAAGGTAAAAAACCTATACTTGTGAGTACACCCTTTCTCTGTTCCAGTCTCAAAGAAAAACTTTCCACTCCTCTAAAAATTGGCTCAGTTGAGGTTAAAAGTCGCGTATTGCAGTCTCCTTTATCAGGAGTAACCGATTTGGTGTTTCGGCGTTTAGTGCGGCGATATGCTCCTGAATCAATGATATATACGGAGATGGTCAGCGCCTCAGAAATACATCATCTCAGACAACTACCACAGCTAATGGAAATTGCTGCTGATGAGCAACCTATTAGCATCCAGCTTTTTGACTGTCGCCCCGATTTTATGGCAGAAGCAGCCCAAAAAGCAGTAGCAGAAGGAGCAGATACAGTCGATATCAATATGGGTTGTCCGGTCAACAAAATTACCAAAAAAGGCGGTGGTTCTTCCCTGTTGCGTCAACCAGAGGTAGCTGAAGCGATCGTCAAAACGGTTGTGGCGGCGGTAGACGTACCTGTATCGGTAAAAACCCGCATCGGTTGGAATGACCAGGAAATTAACATCGTCGAATTTGCCAAAAGAATGGAGGATGCTGGCGCACAAATGCTGACTTTGCACGCTCGTACTCGCGCTCAAGGTTATAATGGTGCAGCAAGGTGGGACTGGATTAGTAGGGTTATTGATATTCTATCTTTTCCTTTAATTGCGAATGGTGATTTTTTTTCAGTAGAATCGGCGGTGCACTGCTTAGAGGTATCTGCTGCAGATGGGGTGATGTGTTCGCGGGGAACTTTGGGTTATCCTTTTCTCGTGGGAGAAATTGACATTTTTTTC